>NZ_JANSIO010000316.1:0-4208 GCF_047462195.1 Synechococcus sp. R3-13
GGTGCCGGTGCGGCTGGGGGACAGCTTCGGCGCCTACGCGGCCATCTTTGCCCAACACCGTCGCTGGATTGAGGAGGCCAGCCAGGCCCTGTGCAGCTTGGGGCTGGGGGGAAGCGCCGTCGGCACCGGCCTCAACACCCATCCCCAGTACCGGCAAAAGGTGGTGCAACGGCTGGCAGAGTATACCCAGTTGCCTCTCACCCCTGCTCCCCACCCCATGGCGGCGATGCAGAGCATGGCCCCCTTTGTGCATCTGTCGGGATCCCTGCGCAACTTGGCCCAAGATGGCATCAAGTTGGCCAACGACCTGCGGCTGATGGATTCCGGCCCCAAGACCGGCCTCAAGGAGATCCAACTCCCCCCGGTTCAGCCCGGCTCTTCCATCATGCCCGGAAAGTATAACCCGGTAATGGCCGAGATGCTGAACATGGTCTGCTTTCAGGTGATCGGGCTGGATACCGCCATCACCCTCTGTGCTCAGGCGGGGCAATTTGAGCTGAACGTGATGATGCCCCTCATTGCTTATGACCTCCTGCACAGCCTACAGATCCTAAACAACAGCCTGCGGGTCTTCACCGAGCGCTGCATTCAAGGCATCACCCCCCAACCGCAGCGATGCCGCGGCTACGCGGAAGGGACGCTGGCTTTGGTGACTGCTCTCAACCCCTACATCGGCTACTTACAAGCGGCAGAGGTGGCCAAGGCTTCTCTGGAAACCGGCCAGCCCATTCGACAGATTGTTTTGGAGCGCAACCTCATGACCCCAGAGCAGGTGGCGGAAGTGCTGGATCTGGAAGCCATGAGCCAAATGCAGTCCTAACCCATTCGCTACAGTGGAGGCATACTGCTCCTGCCCGGCCATGACCATTACCCCCTATCGCTGGCCCACCCAGCACGACTTGCCCGATACAGACGACACCCCCTTGGACAACGAGGATCAAGGCCGCCAATACCCCCTCCTCCGGGAGCCGCTGCTGCTGCACTGGTCGGATCGGCAAGACTTTTTTGTGGCTTGCAATATGGGCCTTTACTACGCCCTACCCCGGCAGGTCATTGTTCCGGATTTGTTTCTGGTGCTGGGGGTTCCTCGTTGGCGGGATGGCACCGCTCGCAAAAGCTATGTGGTTTGGGATGAAGGGAATATCTTGCCTGTTCTCATCTTGGAGATCATCTGCAACGACCAAGGGGAAGAAAAACCCGGACAAGCCAAATTCCAGCTCTACGAAAGGCGGCTACGGATCCCCTACTACGTCACCTTCGAGCTGGAGACCGATGAGCTGAACGTTTATCAACTCCAGGGCGGACACTATGAGCTGCTCCCCGGCTCAGGCGCTGAAGAACATCCCCCCATTCTGTTGCCCGATTTGGACTTGAGTATCGGTCGGTGGTGGGGATCCTACGAGGGGCGAGAACGCTTTTGGGTGCGCTGGTACGATAGGGCAGGGCAATTGTTGCCTACGGGAGCAGAATTGGAGCGGCAACGGGCAGAATTGGAACGGCAGCGGGCAGACCTAGAACGCTCCCGAGCCGAACGACTGGCCCAGCGGCTACGAGAGCTGGGAGAAGACCCCGAACTTTGATCTGCTCTTTCAGGGATCCCCAAAGAAATCTCCACCTACCCCGTACACTGCGATCCTGGCATTCCAGGGGGACATGATGACCAGACAACGACTCAGCCTGTGGACGAAGCTGGCCTACGGGGTGGGGGATCTGGGCACAGGCATGACGGCCAACATCCTCATCTTTTTCCTGCTGCCCTTTCTCACCAATACCGTTGGCATGGCAGCAGGCTTGGCCGGCAGCATCTACGCCATCACTCGCATTTGGGATGCCATTAACGATCCCATCATCGGCATCCTCAGCGACCGTACCCGCAGTCGTTGGGGCCGTCGCCGTCCCTGGTTGCTGTTTTCCGCCCTCCCCTTCGGCCTCACGTTCCTGGCCCAGTGGTGGATCCCTTTTCCCGGTCGGATTGGCCCCCTGTTTGCCTACTACCTGGCGGTGTCGCTCTTGTTCAATACCTTCTACTCTGCGGCCAATATTCCCTACGCCTCCCTGACAGCGGAGCTGACCCAGGATTACGACGAGCGCACCCAGCTCAACCAATTCCGCTTTGCCTTCTCTGTAGGGGGCAGCATGGTTGCGGTGGTTACCTTTCCGCTCTTGGTCAACCTGCTGCCGGATCGGGCTGCCGGCCACCTGCTGGCGGGAGCCTGTTTTGGAGTGATCTCGGCTGTGCCCTTGCTGATCTGTTTTTGGGGGGTGCGAGAACGGTATCCATCCCAACGGGATCCCATGCCCCTGGTTCAACAACTGCGGGTGGCCTTCAGCAACCGCCCCTACCTGTTTGTCAGCGGCATCTACCTGTGTTCTTGGCTAGCGTTTCAGTTCACAGCCACAATCATCCCTTATTTCATCGTCTTCTGGATGGGCCTGCCGGAGGTGTGGATTTCCTTGGTGGTACTGGCGGTACAGGGGATCGCAGTGCTGACGCTGTTCGGTTGGACCCAACTGAGCACCCATCTGGACAAGCGCACCATGTACCTCATTGGGGCGGGGTTTTGGCTGATCTCGCAGGCGGGCCTGTTTTTCCTCCAGCCCGGCCAGCAAGGGATCATGATTGGGCTGGCTCTGTTGGCCGGCATTGGGGTTTCTGCTACGGCCTATCTCGGCCCTTGGTCCATGTTGCCGGATGTGATCGATCTGGATGAACTACAAACCGGGGAGCGGCGGGAGGGGATCTTCTACGCTTTTATGGTCTTCTTACAAAAGGTGGGCTTGGCACTGGGGCTGTTTTTCGTGGGGCAAGCTCTGGATTGGGCCGGCTTCGTGCCTTCGGTGGCCGGAGAGGCCCTGCCCCTCCAGCCGTAATCGGCTTTGTTGGCCATTCGCGTTGCCATTGGCCCCTTACCGGGAGTGGCTTTGATCGGCGGGATCTTGCTGGTGTGGTTCTACCCAATCACCCGGCAGCGTCATCAGCAGATCCTGATGGAATTGGAAGAAAGACGGCAACAATACCACCCCAGCACCGAAAGATCTCCTTAGACCGCAAAATAGGCTACGGTTTCTAGCGGCAGAGCAACTGGCGCAATTGCGGGGGTTTTGATCTTCGGCCCAGGCTACTCCTCTCTCAGCTGCCTGCACGATTACCCCATCAATAGCCTGAAAATCGATCGCTCCTTCATCTCGCGCTGGGGGCCGAATGGAGAAAATGCCGAGACCATTGCCTGATCATCACCTTGGCCCGCAGCCTGGGAATGGACGTCACTGCCGAGGGGATCGAAACCCTACAGCGACTGCACCAATGAGGCTGTTGAACTGCGAGTATGGCCAGGGCTATTTCTTCGCCAAACCTCTCTAGGATGCAGAGCAAATGCTGCGGTTGCAACTGGACAAGAGGTGAAGGGATCCCTGCCCTCAGTCTAGGATGATGCGCAGGCCGCTACCCGAGGGAGTCGCCGGTTCAGGGTTGGGCACAATCCGCAGCCCACTGCCGGAGGGCCGGGTCACCGTGTTGTCGATGTTCACAAGGAAGGTGTTGGATTGGCCGTCCCGCTCATACACCACCACGTCGTTGCGGTTGAACTGGGAGCGACAGATGATGGGGGAGTTGTCGGCAGCAGTAGCCGCACTGCAGCGGTAGCCAGGGGCAGAGACGATCTTGCCTTCTTCATCGATGGAAAAAGGAACTGCAGAGGGCAAGATTGGAGAAAAGACCGGCTGGTCGGGATTGAGGATCACCGAGCCACCTGTGCTGGGTTCTACCACGATCCCCCGCCCGTCGATGACGATCCGCTGCGCTTGGGCGGGAGAGACGGCCAGCGGCCCCAAGAGCAAAACCAGGCTCAGGCCGAGTTTGAAGGGGAAAAGCGGGTTCATCGGACATCTCCTTTTGCCAAGGGCCATGACAGCTTCCAGGGATCCGCCAACGATCCTCGAAGGGGATGGATCCCTGGCTCAACTTGACTTGATCTTGGCCCAGATATCGGGACAAACCCAGGGCGGAAGCCGTCACCTCTGTTGCCAGGATGAGCACTTTGTCGCTCCGAAAGACCTGTGCAACAGTGATCGAGACTGTTCGCGATAGCGGGACGGAGTCCTCAGCTTGTCCACCGCTGCTGCTTCCTTCCTGCTTCCACGACCCGTGGCTAGTAGCAGAGTTCACCCTTACCGCCTCGCCAGAGGAGTCTCCACAGGCGTCACTTCCC
>NZ_JANSIO010000316.1:4218-5518 GCF_047462195.1 Synechococcus sp. R3-13
GTGGGTAGTTCTGTACCACCGCACCAGGTTTAGGGCTGCATTCAAGTCGCGGTCTATCTCCAGACCACAACAGTAAAACAGCGACTAGAGACGTGCCCCTAGCTCGATTACCAAAGCCCCGAACGCCCCAGAGCCAGGCCGACCACCAACATGCCCAACACCAAGAAGGGCTGCGCACTGGCCTGGTATTTCACATCGTTGTTCAAGGGATCCCGCAGGAGGTACATATCTTGGAAGGTTATTTGGGGGATGATCAGCAGCACCAAAATGGCCGCGTAACGTTTTAGGCCCGCCCCCAGCAAAAATGAGGCCATGCCGAACTGAAATAGGTCGATCATCAGCGCCGAGATCCAAGCGGCCCCCATTGCCCCAAACATCACCGGCAAAGAGGCCAAGCCAAACTGCCTGTCCCCTTCGATGCTTTTGAAATCGTTGACCACGGCAATCCCCAGCCCGGCCAAGCTGTAGATCAGCGTCAGGATGCAGACCGTCCAGTTTAGCTCGCCGAACAAGGCGTGGCCTGTCCACCAGGGCAGGGCGATGTAGCTGGCACCAAGGGCATAGTTGCCCAGCCAGCCGTTGCGCTTGAGCTTCAGGGGGGGCGCCGAGTAAATGTAGGCAATGAGGGCTCCCGCCAAGGCAATGCAGGTGATCACCGGGAAGTCATGGCCCGTGTACCAGTCCAGAGCGTAGGCCAAGCCCAACCCCAAGATCAGCAGCACCCAGATTTGGATAACCACCCGCTGCAGAGAGATGGCCCCCGAAGGGATCGGGCGGTAGGGCTCGTTGATGGCGTCGATCTCGCGGTCGTAGTATTCGTTCACCGTTTGGGTATAGCCCGTCATCAGGGGGCCCGCCAGAATCATGCCCACCAAAATGAGAGCCACATTCTCCCAAGTCCAGGTGAAGTGACCGGAAGATGCCGCCCCCGGAATCAGACCCCACACCAAAGGGATCCAGGTGACAGGCTTCATCAGTTGCAAGTGCAACTGCCAAATGGAGCGAGACTCCACCTCTGCTCCTTTCATGCCCAGCAGTTGACGGACACGCTGCGCATTCGACCCGCCGGTGCCAGGGGATCCCTTGCCGGGATCCGAGTCTGGGGCGGCTTCTTCTGAAGCAGCTCCTTCTGCTATGCTGGGCTCCGCAGCAAAGGCCATCTCAGCCGCCACTTCCGGCAAGGAGGGATCTTGGGGGATCTTTTCGCTCATGGTGAGGTGCGCAATCCAACTGAGATAACGGGGATAACCACCCCCATTCAGAGACATCGTGACATACTCCCGCACTCATGCTGATGCAT
>NZ_JANSIO010000316.1:5555-15959 GCF_047462195.1 Synechococcus sp. R3-13
GTTTACCATAGCAAGGGTTTCCGCCTTTCATCCTGACCCTCATGCTGATACATAGAGGGCGTCGCTTCTCGGCGGTCTAGCTGACCGGATTCCTCAAACAAGAGGAGAGGTTGACGTTCTCCCCACGGCTAAAGCCAGAGGATCCGTTCTCAGCCAGCAAAACAACTCCCACTGACTGAGCTACACCGAGCATGTGGCTTATACCGCAGCACCGTGGGGGACGCCAAAGCGCTTCGCGCCGCCAAGGCGAACGCACCAGCTACTGGGATGTGGAAACACCCCAGATACTTCTACTTCACCTTCAGCACTGCACCTTTCTATAAATGGGTGGAGCGATACTCACATCCTATCAGGAGACGGTAGCTTATCCCTAGGCATAAATGCCGGGGCCTGAGCCGCCGAGTTTTCGGTCAGCTCGCAGTTCCGGGCCGTCTACACAATCTGTGCCGTCACGAATAGGCGCTGATGCTCGGCTGGGATCCGCTCTTTCTCTTGGGCCGGGATCACCAGGGGAGGTTGCCGAGTGTAGTTGACAGGATCCCGAAACCAAGCGCGGCTGTAGGTGTTGTAGAGAAGGGGACGGGGGGCAGGGGAGCGATTGGCCCGACCCAGGTGAATCAGGCGGTAGTCGAACAGGAGGCAGGATCCCTTGGCCAAGGGTGGATCGACAAAGGGCATCTGCTGGGCCAGCTCGGTATAGTGGGCATCGAAGACCGCATGGCTGCCGGGCCAGAGACGGGTCATGCCGTTCTCTTCGTTGACCTCCACCAGAGGAATAAGTAAATTCAGGGCATAGCAGGGAATGATCGCATCCAAGGTCTCGTCGCCAAACAGATGAGACAGATCCCGGTGAACTTGTTGATCGGCGGATCCCGGCAGAGAGACCACCGCCCCCAGCCCGCTCAAGATCAACTCCGGCCCCAAAATCCGCTTCAGGATGGGCAAGATCAGAGGATGGGCATAGATGAGGGGATCGTTGAAGGGGCCCTCCAGGCGAACCGTTACCATCACCCGTCTATTGCCCACTAACAGGGCATCGGCGTGGTGCTCGTGGGTGCAGTAGTGGCTGTAGGTGGCCAGAAAGCTGCTGTGCAACTTGTCGATGAGCTCGGGGGGAAAGATCTCCGGCAACACCAGATAGCCCTCTGTGGAAAACAGTTCAAAAGCCTGCTCTACGGTCTCTGGATCCGGCTGCTGGAGCTCCTGTAAGGACTCCGTCCCGCTGACGCGAACCGCAGGGCTGAAGCGCAACTGGGCCAACATCGGCTAGGTCTCCTGCAAACTGGCCACAGCCATTAACATGCCCCGCGCTTTGTTTAGACATTCTTGATATTCCCGCTCCGGATCCGAGTCGGCCACAATACCTGCCCCGGCCTGCAAGCTCACCTGGCCCTGATGAACCAGCAGGGTGCGGATGGTGATGGCGGTGTTCAGTTGGCCGGAAAAGTCGTAGTAGCCATAGGCGCCGGCATAGGGCCCGCGGCGGCATCCTTCCAGCTCATGAATAATCTGCATGGCGCGGATTTTGGGGGCGCCGGTAACGGTTCCGGCGGGGAAGGTGGCCCGCAGCAGATCCCAGGCGCTGTACTGGGGATCCAGCCGCCCCACCACGTTGCTGACGATGTGCATCACATGGCTGTAGCGCTCGATCTGCATCAGGTCGTCCACCTGCACAGATCCCAGTTGGCAGACCCGTCCCAGGTCGTTGCGGGCCAGATCCACCAACATCACATGTTCGGCCCGTTCTTTCGGATCTGCCAACAGCTCTTGCTCCAGCTGCCGGTCTTCCTGAGGGGTGGTGCCGCGGGGGCGGGTGCCGGCAATGGGGCGCACGGTGGCGATGCGGTCTTCCCCCACGCGGCTGAGTTTGACCATCACCTCTGGGCTGGAGCCGATGAGGCAGAGATCCCCAAACTGCAAAAACGCCATGTAAGGGGAAGGGTTAATCAGCCGCAACGAGCGGTAGAGGCGAAAGGGATCCCCGGCAAGGGAGACGGTAAACCGCTGCGAGAGCACCACCTGGAAGATATCTCCGGCGCGGATGTAGTCCTTAGCCTGTTCCACGGCTTGGCAGTATGCTGGGCGGCTCAGGGTGCTGGGGGGGATTTGTTCGCGCCAGCGGGACGGAGTCCTTTCCGACAGGTGGGGCTTCCAGTTGAGGTGCAGATGGGCCAGGGAAAGAGGAGCGCTGAGCTGCTGCATCAGCTTTTCCACCCGCCGGCAGGCTTGGGCATAGGCTTCCTCGGCAGCGTGGTGACGGGTATCGGCGAAGGCCACCACCCAGATCTTGCGCTTCACCTGGTCAAAGAGCAAAATGCTGTCCACCTGCATCAAAACGGCATCAGGGGGATCCCCCGGCTGCAGGGGGTGGATGGGCACCTTGGGCTCAATCCAGCGAATCAGCTCGTAGCCCCAGTAGCCAAACAGGCCGCCGATGCTGCTGGGCAATTCCGGCAAATGCACCGGCTCATAGGGCTGCAAGCAGCGGGCCAAAATTGCGAAGGGATCCCCTTGGTGGTGCTCCTGTCGGCCATCGCGGTATCGCTGTAGCGCCTGATCCCCGCGTATTTCCAAAACCCACAGGGGATCGCAGCCCAGGAAGCTGTAGCGGGCCACCTGTTCCCCCCCCTCCACCGACTCCAGGAGAAAGTTGTAGGGCTGGCCGGCACAAACCCGATACCAGGCAGAAACCGGCGTTTCCAAATCCGCCACCCATTCCTGGTACACCGGGATAAAGTTGCCCTGCTTGGTGAGGGCAAGAAACTCCTTCAAGGGAGGGTAAATCATGGCCTGCAACTTTTGTGCTTTTCCTGACTCTACCCCAGACACGGGATCCCAAGGGCGTGTGAATCCCTCTGGATTGCCCGGTTGCAACAGCGCCGAAAACCATTAAGCTGAGAGCGGCTCTACTCTCGGGATCCCTTGCCATGCAAAACCCATCTCAGGTGATTCGTGAGCGCCTCCGCTATCAAGGCCACAAATACACCTTCGTCAGCCAGCGTTTGCGTTTTCCCAACGGCAAAGAGGGAGAGCGGGAGTACCTCATCCATCCTGGCGGGGTGGTGGCAGTGCCCGTCACTGCAGCAGGCAAGTTCGTCTGCATTCGTCAATATCGCTTTGCGGTTGCCTCCTACCTTTATGAATTTCCGGCAGGCACGGTCGAGCCAGGGGAGCATCCCGACGACACCATTCGCCGCGAGCTGGAAGAAGAAACGGGCCTGCGTGCCCATCGCTGGGATTCGCTCGGCCAATTCTATCTATGCCCCGGCTATTCCAGCGAGATCATGTACGCCTATCTGGCGCGGGAGCTGGAAGTGCTGGATTCCCCTCCCGATAAGGATGAGGATGAAGATATTACCGTAGTGGAGTTTTCTGCTTCTGAGCTTACAGAAATGGCCCGTTTGGGAATGGATTTGGACAGCAAGTCCATTGCCTGCTTTTGGCGGGCCCAATTGTTTTTGGCTGCCGAAAAATAGAGCCCTCCGTCGGGGGGGGCTGCCCCTTGCTCCTGGGGGATCCCTTTCAAATTGGCGGGGCGTCGTTCCAAGCCGACTTTGTTGGCTACAGAGGAAGCTCCAGGCTTTTCACCCTAACTTGGTAGCCCATTGCCAGGCGAGATCAAGGTGAGATCGAGGTTGCGTTCGACATAAAAGGGATCCCTGTATCCCGGCTGTTTGGTTGACTGGGAGAACCTTGGAGTCCTTTAGAATTTTAGGGGCGAGGAGTGAGGAAATATGCGGAAGCTGTTGTGTTCCTGTGGTCGAATAGCCTGGGGAGTGGCCTTGGCTACCACTCTACCGGTTGCTGCTGTTCCTGCCTATCCCCAGCCCGTGCTTCCGCTGCTGCCGGTTCCTTCTGAGGGCGGCGCTGCTCGAGGTGGGGTTGTGGCTTTATTCAATCAATCCATTTGGTGGGATTTCATTCGCGGCAATCGTGGCGAAAACCTACGCCTGTTCCCGGCCAGCCTAACCTCTCCATCTCGCCAGGATGTGGTGGCTGTGTTTCAGATTCAGCGGCAGCCCACCGTGGAGCCGGTGGTGCGCGTTCTCAGCTTCGAGCACCAGGGGGGGTATAGCTTTCGTCTGCTCCACACGGCTGAGCCGATCCCAGGACGGTTGGTGGAGGCTCACCTGCGCACGGACATTACCTCCAGCCCACAGCCCAAGTTGGTGCTCCTCACCGAGCGAGGGGGCATCAGCCTGCTGCGCTCTGTCTTGGTCTTGGAACACCGGCCTGAGGGACTTGTGCCGCTGCTGAGCGTGACGGATCTGAGCAATGCCAGCCTGCGGGTCAGCCCGCAAGGGATCCTGGTCATCTCAAGCCCGACAGGTGCCAGCCGTGATTTGAGGGCTACCCTCTACCAATGGGAGGGGGATGGCTTTGTCCGTCGAGATCTATAAGTCCATCATCTGTTGTGACTGTTGTGAATCTGCCTGTCAATATCCATCTTTGTCAGCGAGGTCTCGCCCAGAGCGGATGTCCGTCTCGGCTATCGCTACCCTTGCCAGCAAGCTCCCAAGCTGGGGGCTTGTCCCACCTGCCAAAGGAACAGGCTTTCGGCCCCAAGGGGATGAATGCTCCAGGGATCCAGGCCAGACCCAAACCACCCGTAGGGATCGACGGCAGCCGGTTGGCCCGAGTTGGTGTTGTCGAAGCGACGCACCTCGAAATGGAGATGGGGCCCGCTGGCACAGCCGCTGTCTCCCGATAGGCCGATGACTGCTCCTGCGGCCACCACTTGCCCCTCCTGCACCCCGATTTGACTGAGGTGGGCGTAGAGGGTCTCCCAGCGGGGAAGTGCTCTCCCGTCTGTTCTCTCCCCCTCCGAGAGTTCTGGCTCGTGCAGAAGGCGCACCCGCAACCCCCTGACCGGTCGGCCCAAGCCGGGGCAAAAAAACTCCGGCTCCTCACGGGCCAAGGTGACCCGTCCTGCGGCAGCAGCCAAAATCGGGGTGCCCACCGGCATCTCCCAGTCATAACCGGCATGGCCATCGCTTTTGCCACAGGGGTGCAGCGGGTCGGGGATCCAAACCTGGCCTTGCCCACTCACAAACCGTCTGTTGCCATCCCTCTCCCCCAAAGGCAAGTCATGGTCGAAGAGGTTGGTGACAGGAAATTCCCCAACAAAGGGCTTGTGCAAAAACGGCCACTGGGGCGGCGGCGGATCCCCATAAGCAGAACGATATTTTTCCAGCTCCAGCCGATAGTCTTCCAGATCCTGACGCTGGGCGGGATCTTCCGTGTGCTGCTGCAACAGATCCACCAGCTGCAGGGCCTGAAGCCAGTCCTGGCGCTCCACAGCACGAGCCAACTGGGCGTACACCCCCACCCGGGATCCCTGCGGCGAAGACGGGGAGGAGACCTGAGGAAAAACGGGCGAGATGTTTACGAATTGATACAATAGACAGCAAAATATCAGCAGTGTCACCGTTAGCGGTGGTGACATCCCTGCCCAGAGGGCCATCCCAAGTAGGCCGGCCTGCAAGCAAGCGGGCTTGTTCTTGGCTTTAGGCTCTCTCTTGGGGCCATCCGCTTTTTCCCTCAGCCGCCGTATGGGTTGCAAGGAGACAGAGCGGCTTCGCTTAACCACTCTTCGGGAGTTTCTCATGCGTTGGTTCTCGTCCTCTGGTGTTCTCGTCGGCCTGCCTTTCCATGGGCAGAGCGTTCTGCCCCTATCCGGCTCGATTTGGCGGCGGCTGGAAGCTTTGGCTCTGGGTTTACACATTCTGTCTTTGCTTTTTGGGTTGGCAGGGTTGCTCTGGGTTGTACCGCATCCCGAGTGGGTGGCCAGTTTGCCCCCCATTGGCCTTCAAGCCTTCTCCTTGAGCATGGGCAACGGCGGCGTGGCCTACATGGTGTTCGGCGCGCTGGCAGCAGCTCTGATGGGATCCCGGCTGTTGGGGATGCGGCGCCTATTGATGTTTTTGATCCCGGCGGTGGGCATTTCCTTGGGCAGTGAGCTGTTGGGCACCAGCACTGGGATCCCCTTTGGCAACTATGGCTACCTGAGTGGGCTGGGCTATAAGATTGCCGGGTTGGTGCCTTTTACCATCCCTCTGTCTTGGTTTTATGTGGGGTTGTCGTCCTATTTGTTGGCGCGTGTGGCTCTGCAAACCCAGCGCCACTGGCTGATTCACTTCGAGGCCATTATGTTGGGGGCGTTGCTGCTCACCGCCTGGGACTTCGTGCTGGATCCGGCCATGACCCGCGGCTCGATTCCCTTCTGGACGTGGTTTCAGCCGGGGCCCTTCTTCGGTATGCCGCTGCAAAACTTCGGGGGTTGGATGCTGACTGGGGCTGCCTTCATGACGGTGGCCAATCTGCTGTGGGGCGAGGATCAACCCATCCTTGACCGCCGCCAGTTGGTGGGGCCGCTGGTGCTCTATGTAGCTAATTTTGCTTTTGCCCTGTTGATGAGCCTGGGCTCTGGCATTGTTGCGCCGGCGGGGCTGGGCCTGTTGTTGGGGTTGGGGCCCGCTTTGGGGTTGTGGTGGAGTGCAAAGACCCCATCCCGCTATTGCGAAAGGACTCCGTCCCGCTATCGCGACCAGCCTGAGCCGCCTTCCCATCCCCAAAAGGACTCTGTCCCGCTATTGCAAACGGTTGAGGGAGAGGCAGGTCGGGACTGGGATACTTTGGAGGATCCCGGTTGGGTTGGCGCGAAATAAACTGGCCCTAACCCTTCCTCGGCGAGATCCCCCAGTTGTCCATGCCATGAACTTTTGCAGCGACAATGTTACAGGCGCTTGTCCTGAGGTGATGGAAGCCCTGTTGGCCCTCAACCGGGGATCCGCCATGCCCTATGGAGGGGACGAATGCACAGCGCAGGTGCAAAGGCTGTTTGCCGAGATCTTCGAGCATGAAGTGGCAGTGTTTCCGGTGGCAACAGGATCTGCTGCCAATGCCCTGGCCCTTTCGGTGCTCACCCCGCCCTACGGGGCGATTTATTGCCATCCCGAGGCCCACATCAATCTGGACGAATGTGGAGCGCCAGAGCTGTTTACAGGTGGGGCCAAGTTGGTGGGGATCCCCGGAGAGCAAGGCCGTATTGACTGGGGCAACTTAAAAGCAGCCCTGGAGCGGGCGGGGTTTGGGGTGGTTCATCACGTGCAGCCTGCCTGCCTCAGCCTGACGCAAGCCACTGAGGCCGGCACCCTCTACTCCTTGGAGCAGCTTGGATCCCTGGCGGATTTGGCCCATCACTTTGGCCTTAAGGTGCATATGGATGGGGCCCGCTTTGCCAATGCCTTGGTCGGTTTGGGTTGCACCCCTGCCGAGATGACCTGGAAAGCGGGGGTGGATGTGCTGTCCTTTGGGGCCACCAAAAATGGAGCCTGGGCTGCGGAAGCGGTGGTGTTTTTTCATCCAAATCAGGTGGGCGATTTTGAGTTTCGCCGCAAGCGCAGTGGCCATCTGCTCTCGAAGATGCGCTTTTTGTCTGCCCAATTGCAGGCCTATCTCCAGGATGGGGTGTGGCTGCGCAATGCCCGCCATGCCAACGCGATGGCCCAGCAGTTGGCTCAGGGACTGGGATCCCTGCCGGGAGCCAAGTTGGTGTATCCTACCGAGGCCAATGAGGTTTTTATCGAGCTGCCGGAGCCGGTTCTCCAGGCCCTAGAGGGAGCGGGGTTTCGGTTTTACCGCTGGCTGGGGGAAGGTCACCACTTAATCCGCCTGGTGACGGCTTTTAACACTTTGCCCGCAGATGTCGAGCGCTTCTGCCAGGTGGCTCAGCAAGCCAGCCGTTTGCAATAGGCGGACGGAGTCCTTGCAGCTGACCGGGGATCCCCCTGGCCAAAGGCCTGAGCATCCCAAGGGATCCCTGAAGGCTGTTCATCGGCTCGTCAATCCTTAAAGTGGGTGCTGTCGCGACCGGGCTTTTTCTCCAGGCAGGGCGAGGCGGAAGTCGATCCCGTTTTCTTCGAGTTGTCCTGTAGCAGACCAATCAGCAGACAGGCCACCCCAAGGTTGATGGCCACATCGGCCACGTTGAATACCGGAAAGCGAATCCAGACCCAATTGAAAAAATCCACCACATAGCCGTTGACGAAGCGGTCGATGCCGTTCCCCACGGCTCCTGCCCACACCAAGCCATAGCCGGCCTGTTCCCATCGGCCCAGGATCCCGCCGCGAATGGCCAGCAGCGCCAACGCCAGCGCCACCCCCAGCGAGATCCACTTCAAGAGCTCTGCCGAATCTTCAAACAGGCTCCAAGCAGCGCCGGTATTCTCCACGTAGGTGAGGTGAAACACCCCTGGCCACAGCTCAATCTCTGGCCCCGGCAGCAGCCGTTCCACTGCCCAGTGCTTGGTCGCCTGATCCAAGATTACCCCCAGGATCCCGGCCAGCCAAAAGCCTTTGTTTTTCATGTCGTCTTGGCCTCAATCACGTCCACCGGCAAGAGCGCCCCGATGAGCACTTTTCCCATCCTGACATGCTGCTCTTCTGCCGGCTCATTGCCCAGAAGCTCAAGGGCGGAGCTCTGGACTCGAAGTTGGGCCTGTAACGGGATCCAACACCGGTGAGTGGCCTCAGAAGCGATTGGCCGCCTCTGGCTTGAGAGGAGCAGCAAGAAAACCGTCCAGCTTAGGCAACTGGACGGGGATCCCCTGGGGGTGGACAGGATTGGCTACCGACCCTGCTGCTCCAGGGATCGGCGCAATTCGCTGGCCATCTGCATGAACTCTTGCGGGTTGCCCGCTTTGCCGTAGGAGGAGCGATCTTGAACCTTTTTGCCGCTGCCTTGGCGGGTGCGGGTGTTGAGCAAAGCGCTGGCCATTTCCATGAACTTGGCAGGATTTCCCTCGCTGCTGCCCCGCACGAGAGGGGCGCGTCCGGCACGAGTGACAGCCATAGATACCTCAATTTTCACAAATGAAATGCTTGTTACATTTTCTCACAAGGGCTCTGCGATCAACCAGGGCCAGCGTTTCCTTGCTGTTACAGCGACTCCGGCCAATACTTAGGGATCCCTCCAAGTGCAAACCTTGCATGAGGCTGGAAAGAGCCATCAGCGAGTCGTGGTTTTCTCTTGAGTCCAATGATGGATCAGCCAAATGGGGAGCACCGTCAGGCCAATCACCCCCAGAGCCACCACGCTGATCACCGGACGCTGCCGAGGCTTGGTTAGCTGGCTGAACACCCAGATCGGCAGGGTTTGCTGCTGGCCAGCGGTGAAGGTGGTGACGATGATTTCATCGAAAGACAGGGCAAACGCCAGCAGGGATCCCGCCAATAGGGCCGAGGCCAGTTCGGGCAGAAGGATGTACCGAAAGGTTTGCAGAGGATTAGCCCCCAAGTCGGCAGAAGCCTCCAGTTGAGAGCGTCCCATGCGGCGAAACCGGGCCAGCACGTTGTTGTACACCACCACCAGACAAAAGGTGGCATGGCCGATAACAATTGTCCAAAAGCTGAAAGGGATATGCAGCAAATGGATCGCCGAGCGCAAGGCGATCCCGGAGACAATGCCCGGCAAGGCGATGGGCAGCAACACCAAAAACGAGATCGTCTCGCGGCCAAAAAATCGGCTGCGATAGACTGCTGCTGCCGCCAGGGATCCCAGCACCACCGCCACTCCGGTAGCCAGCACAGCCACCCGCAAAGACAAAAACAAGGCCCGCCAAATATCTGCCCGCCCCCAGGCCACGGCAAACCAATGCCAGGTCAGCCCCGGCAAAGGGAAGCGCAAAGTCGCCTCATCGGGGCTAAAGGCGTAAAGGACGATCACCAGCAGAGGAAGATGGAGAAAGAGCAGCACCCCCAGCGAGAACAGGATCCAAAGCCATTGGCCGATGGGAAAAGGGCGAATCGGCATGGATGAGGGAGAATACAGAGCTGGATGGGGAACAGTCTACAGGTAGAGAAATGGTCTGTGAAATAGCCTTGTAGGGAAGCAGCCTTTGGCAAGGACTTTAGATTGCTTGGCCGACTTTGGAGCTCCAGTCGAGCAGAGCATCCCAAACCCAGATTAAACTCGCAGCATGATCGCGTTTTTAAGCGGCCACCTTGTGGCCATCGAATGGGGAGAGCGCAGCAGCCTCACCGTTGAGGTGCAGGGGATCGGCTATCGCGTCAAGGCCCCAGGACGTTTTCTCAAGCAACTGCCTGCAGTGGGGGAGCCCGTCCGGGTGTTCACCCATTTGGTGGTGCGAGAGACTGAGCTGGTGTTGTACGGGTTTGGCTCGCCAGCTGAGCGGGACTTGTTTGTGGAACTCATCAAAGTCTCGGGGGTGGGGCCGGCTTTGGGCTTGGCCCTGCTGAATACCTTCAGCCTGCCGGAGCTGGTGCAGGCGGTGGTGACCGAAAACGTGCGCCTGCTCTCCCTCACGCCGGGGGTAGGCCATAAAACGGCCCAACGGCTGGCCCTGGAGCTGAAAACCAAGCTGGCCCACTGGCGACAGGGGG
>NZ_JANSIO010000317.1:0-1451 GCF_047462195.1 Synechococcus sp. R3-13
CTATCCTAACATAAGATCAACACGACCTAAGTTTTCCGCTGCTTTGGCCTGCTCGCGGGCGGCGAAGAAATTCCCTGCCTCAATTGAGGCTTGGGCGTTGGTGAAACTCTCCTGGCCGTGTTCCAAAAGGCGGGCAGCCTCTGGGGAAGACCCCCGCTGAGAGAGGAAGCTGGCTTCGGCCAGGTGTCGCTGCGCCTTAGCCAGATCGCGGCTGGCTCGCTCAAGATCCCACGGGCGCTGCCAAGTTGGCTGTACCTGAAGGGGAGCTGTGGCTTCAGGAGCAGAGCGTCTGCCCCGCTGGGCTTGCGCCGGGGATCCCAGCACCAGGGGGGTGAGCAGAGCCAAAATCGGCAGAGAACAACCCAGAGCGCGAGCAAAAGAGGAACGAATCGTCATTGGTCATAGACTCCAATCGACAGGACAAGCCGGTTTGGGTTATCGCGGCTCATCTTGAGAATGGCGGAGAAAAATGACGTGAAGATGACAAGGGCAGCTCTACCGTAAATATCGATCCCTCTCCCACTTGGCTGGCCACTCGCAGGGATCCCCGATGGGCGGTGACGATCTGCTGGGCCAAGGCCAGGCCCAGACCGAACCCACCCGTATGGCGAGCACGGGTTTCATCCACCCGGTAAAACCGCTCAAACAGATGGGGCAGATGCTCGGGGGGAATGCCAATGCCTGTATCCTTGACGTGGAGGTAAGCGCGCTGGCGCTGGCTTTCCAGGCTCACCTGCACTGTGCCGCCTGCAGGGGTGTACTGCAGGGCATTGCGCAGTAGGTTCTCGATGGCCTGCCGCAGCAGGGCAGCGTTCCCCCGCACAAGCCAACCCCCAGAAAGATCCGTCTCAGGCAGGTGGCATTGCCAGTGAAGGCCAAGGGCCTCAGCTTGGGGGCGGTATTGCTCGCTCAGCTCCTGCAACAGCGCTCGCAAATTCAGAAGCGGCAGATCCTCCAGGGGCAGGGATCCCTGCTGGCGGGCCAACTGCAGCAAGGTATCGATCAGCACGCTGAGGCGGCGGGCACCGCTCACCACCTTTTCCAGGCGAGATTGAGCTTGTTCCGGGGCCAGCAGAGCCATTTGAGCATTGCTCATCAGGGCGGCCAGGGGGGCGCGCAACTCGTGGGAAGCATCGGCAGTGAAGCGTTGCAACTGCTCGTAGGAGCGACGAATCGGCTGCATCGCCAGCCCCCCCAAGATCCAGCCGGCCCCGCCGATCAACGCCAGCGTCAGCGGGATCCCGATCCCCAACCCCCAGCGCAAGCGACCCAGGGTAAGTTGCAGCGGTTCCAGGGGCACCGCCAGTTGCAAGTAGCCCAGTAGCTTTTCCTCCTGCTGCACCGGCAGCGTGAGCTGGCGCAACAGTAAGCCGCTCTCTCCTTCCACCGTTTGGAAACCCAGTTGGAGATGGTGAGGCGGGCCATCCAAGTCAAACAGCTCCAGAGGAGGC
>NZ_JANSIO010000318.1:0-1377 GCF_047462195.1 Synechococcus sp. R3-13
GAGGTGCTCCGGTTTTTTGGCCAGATCCGCCAGAGGCACTTGGTGGGAGCGCCAGAAATCTTCCACCTTTTTGCCGTCCACCTCTTTGGGGCCGGTCCAGCCTTTGGGGGTGCGCAGGATGATCATCGGCCACTGGGGACGAGTGGGATCCCCTTTGCTGCGGGCATGCTGCTGGATTTCTTGGATCTCGTGGATCACCGTGTCCAAAGTGGCGGCCATCAACTGGTGCATCTCTGCCGGCTCGCAGCCTTCTACGAAGTAGGGCTTGTAGCCGTAGCCCACAAACAGATTTTGCAGCTCGTCACGGCTGAGGCGGGCCAAAACGGTGGGATTGGCGATCTTGTAGCCGTTCAGGTGCAGAATCGGCAGCACTGCTCCGTCGTGGATGGGGTTGAGGAACTTGTTGGAATGCCAGGAAGCGGCCAAGGGCCCAGTTTCCGCCTCTCCATCCCCCACCACACAGGCCACCAGCAGATCGGGGTTATCAAAGGCAGCCCCAAAGGCGTGGGCCAGGGCATAGCCCAGTTCTCCCCCCTCGTGGATGGAGCCAGGGGTTTCCGGAGCCACGTGGCTGGGCACGCCGCCGGGGAAGGAGAATTGCTTGAAGAGCTTGCGCATGCCTTCGGCGTCTTGGCCGATGTTGGGATACACCTCGCTGTAGGTGCCTTCCAAGTAGGTGTTGGCCACCAGAGCAGGGCCACCGTGGCCGGGGCCGGTGATGTAGAGGATGTTGAGGTTTTCCCGTTTGATGATGCGGTTGAGATGCACGTAGATGAAGTTCAACCCGGGTGTGGTGCCCCAGTGCCCCAGCAGGCGCGGCTTCACGTGTTCCAGTTTCAGGGGTTCTCGCAGCAGCGGGTTATCCATCAAATAGATTTGCCCGACCGACAGATAGTTGGCGGCCCGCCAGTAGGCATCCATTTTGCGAAGCTCGTCGGCGGTGAGCGGTTTTGTCGAGAGCTGTTCTGCCAGAACCATAGCTGTACTCCATAGGTATCTCTACTCCTATGGTGATCCGGGTTTGCCCAATTGCCGGGGGATCTTGGGATTCCTTTGGATTTGGCTCATTGGGTGAGCGGTAGGCACCTGTTACCACCACCAGGGCTTGATCGGGGTGCCGTCGGGAAAGATCAGGCCGGCAATCCGGGATCCGCTGTGCTTTAACCCTTCGATCTGAGCTCCTTCCAGGTTGGCTTGGGTTAGGTTGGCCCCGCTGACATCGGCCCGCCGCAGGTTAGCCCCCTGAAACTGGGCCTGACGCAGCTCGGCGCCGCTGAGATTGGCCCCTTCCAGGTCGGCATTGGACAGCTTGGCCCCCCGCAAGTCCGCCCGCTGTAGGTTGGCTCCCCCCAAATCTGCTCCCTCTAGGTTGGATCC
>NZ_JANSIO010000319.1:0-3420 GCF_047462195.1 Synechococcus sp. R3-13
GTATTCCTTTCTATCCTCCCACAGGTGGGAGCTGGGGCTGGGAGAAGGGATCCCAGGCACTCCTGAACTCCCGTTAAAAAGGCCCGGCTTCCACAATGAAAGTCCTTTTGGTTGAAAAGGAATATTGTCTGCTGGATCTCCGCAGCCCTGTTACCCGTGCCGAAATCATCGAGCACCCGTGGTCGTTGGAAGATACCTCCCTCAACCGAGCTGATAGGTGGAAGCCACGTGCAGTTCCTTGAGCTGCTTCGCCTCAACGCTGGAAGGAGCGCCGGTGAGCAAACATCGCGCCTGCTGGGTTTTGGGAAAGGCGATGACATCCCGGATGGAATCTTCCCCGGCCAGCAACATCACCAGCCGATCCAGGCCGTAGGCAATGCCGCCGTGGGGCGGGGTGCCATACTCAAAGGCTTCCAACAAAAAGCCAAACTTGTCCCGCGCCTGTTCGGGGGTGAGGCCAATCGCTTGAAAAACCTGCTCCTGAATTTCCCGCTGGTAAATCCGCAGGGATCCCCCTCCTACTTCCACGCCGTTCCACACCAGGTCATAAGCCTGGGCCCGCGCCGTTTTCAGGTCGGCCAAGTCGTCGGGGTGGGGGGCGGTAAAGGGGTGGTGCAGGGCTTCCAGGCGATTTTCTTCGGCGTTGAACTCAAACATGGGAAAGTCGGTGATCCAGAGGAGATTCAAGGCGTTCTCTGGGATCAAACCCAGCTCCTGGCCCAGGTGCAGCCGCAGCCGGCCCAAAGACTCGTTCACCACTGCCGCCGGCCCTGCCCCAAACAGCAACAGATCCCCTGGCTTGGCCTGGGTGAGATCCAGCAACCGCTTCTCCTGCTCGGGGCTCAAGCTCTCTTTCAGGGCGCCGATGGTATCGAGGCTGTCGGGCCGCACCCGGATAAAGGCCAAGCCGCCCGCCCCATACTGGGTGACCAGCTTGAACAGATCCCCGCCTGGTTTGATGCGGGTGTTGGAGATCTTTTCATCGCCGCCGGGCACTGGCAGGATTTTGATCAAACCGCCCTCAGCCAGCACTTTGGCGAAGACTTTGAATCGGGATCCCTGAAACACCTCCGAAACATCCACCAACTCCATCCCAAAGCGGGTGTCAGGCTTGTCGGAGCCGTAGCGGGCCATGGCCTCGGCATAGGTCAGGCGCGGGAAGGGACGGGGCAGGTGGATCCCTTTGACAGTTTTGAAGATATGGCAGATCAGTCGCTCGTTGAGCTCCAGGATCCCTTCTTGATCCATGAAGCTCATCTCCATGTCCAACTGGGTGAACTCCGGCTGCCGATCCGCCCGCAGATCCTCATCCCGAAAGCAGCGGGCGATCTGGTAGTAGCGATCCACGCCGGCCACCATCAGCAGCTGCTTAAAGAGCTGGGGCGACTGCGGCAGGGCAAACCACTCGCCGGGGTTGACGCGGCTGGGCACCAGGTAGTCTCTGGCCCCTTCTGGGGTGGAGCGGGTGAGAATGGGAGTCTCCACCTCGACAAAGCCCTCCTCGTCTTCTAGGAAACGGCGGATGGCCTGGATGACCCGGTGGCGCAGTTGCAGGTTACGGGACATGCGCTCCCGCCGCAAATCCAGGTAGCGATAGCGCAGGCGGATCTCTTCTCGCACTTCCTCTGCTTCTTCTCCCGAGACGCTGAAGGGGAGCTGCTTGCCGACTGGACTGAGCACTTCCAACTGTTCGGCGTAGATCTCGACCTCGCCGGTGGCCAGGCGAGGGTTGAAGGAGTCGGGGGGCCGTTGCTGGACAGTTCCCGTTACCCGCACCACATATTCGTTGCGCACTTCCCCCGCCAGTGGATATGACTGCGGAGTTTTCTGCGGATCCGCCACCAGTTGCACAATGCCAGAGCGATCCCGCAAATCCAGAAAGATCACCCCCCCGTGGTCGCGGCGGCGGTCGATCCAGCCGTAGAGGGTGACGGTCTGGCCAATGTGGGCCGGGCGGACTTCGCCACAGTAGAGGGTGCGGGCCGGGCGATGGATGACAGCAGGCATGGAAGAGGTGAGAGAACAAGGGTCTGAGCCCCTATCATACAAAACTCAGACCTCCTGCCTCGACTCAGCTTCTCAAGAGCATTCAGGGGATCCGCCCAGGGCTACCACAATCGTGCAGGTGTTGTGGCGCATCATGGCAACGTAAGTTTCGGCGCCGCTGCCTGGCTCCCCCAAAGAGTCCGAGTACAGTTTCTGTTCGGCTACCTTGACCCCGGCTTCGGTGGCCACCGTTTGGAGGAGAGCGGGGTTGAGGGTGGTCTCAGCAAAGATAGCCGGCACCCGCAGAGCGCGGATCTCCTCCACTAAGCGGGCCACTGTCTGGGCGCTGGGCTGTTCTTCGGTGCTGATCCCCAGCAGGGATCCCCCCATTTTTAGGCCGTAGGCTTGGGTGTAGTAGGCAAAGGCATCGTGGGTGGTCACCAGAACCCGGTTGGGAGGGGGGATGGTTTGAATGTGCCGGTCAATCCAGGCGTGCAGTTCTGCCAGCTCCGCTTGATAGGCGGCAGCGTTGGCCCGAAAAAAAGTCGCCTCGCCAGGGGCCAATTCTGCTAGCTCTTGGGCAATGCGCTCCACCATGAGGATGACGTTTTCCACATTGCCCCACACATGGGGGTCGGGAGTGGGGATCCCGTCCTCGTTGGCAACAATAGGTTCAAGGATCTCGGCCAAGGCAACCCGCCGCGCCTGTTGGGCTGTGGCCTCGATGAGACGCATCAACCCCGGCTCCAGGTTGTAGCCATTCCAGAACACCAAGTCTGCCTGCTCTAGGGCCACCCCATCCGCCGGCGTTGGCTCGTAGACATGGGGATCCATCCCCGGCTGCAGCAGGCTGGTGAGCTGGATGCGATCTTGGCCCACCTGCTCCACCCAATCGGCGATCAGTGTGGTGGTGGCCACAACGCGGGGACGCGCCCAACCCGAACCGGCTAGGGCCAGAAAACTGCTGATCGCCAAGCCGAAGGCCGCTACCCAACGGCGCCGCCCCCAAAGGAAGACAGGACTTTTCATTATCGTTTCATGATTTAGGTACCCCTTTAGGGTACACTGGACTTACTCGAAAATGAAAGCAAAATGAAAAAGCAATCTGCTCCTCTCCCTCTTCGCCCGGCCAGGGGATCCCTGGTGGTGCGGGATCTGACGGTGCGTTACGGCAGCCTGCAGGTGCTGCAAGGGATCCAAGCTGAAATCGCGCCGGGCCGCGTCACGGGCATCCTTGGGCCCAACGGAGCCGGCAAAAGTACGTTTCTCAGAGCGCTGCTGGGGTTGGTGCCGCTGGAACGGGGGGAAGTGCGCTACGGTGGGCAAGCGCTGTGGGGAGAGCAAGTGGCCTATGTACCCCAGCGCTCGGCCATCGACTGGTCGTTTCCCGCCACGGTGTGGGATGTGGTGTTGATGGGGCAGGTGAGAGCTGCT
>NZ_JANSIO010000320.1:0-2243 GCF_047462195.1 Synechococcus sp. R3-13
TCGGGTTCTGTGATGAAGAACTGAAACATTCTTTCCCAGACTCCCAAGCGACTCCAGTGATGGAATCTTGGGTAAACGGTGTACCACTTTCCACATCTTTCCGGGAGGTAGCGCCAGGGGGAGCCAGAACGAGCCATCCACAGCACGCCCTCGATAAACCGCTTGCATCCTGCCTCTTTGCCAATGTGGGGTTCTGTTCGCAGAAAAGCCAGAATCTTTTGCTATTTATTGTCATCTATGACAAGGCAACTCATCAGACCTTGCCCAAAAACTATCCTCACCTCATACTAAAAGTAAACACAGCCTAGTTTTTTCGATGAACGGGATCCCGTCGTGGCTGCGGCAACTCCGCCGCTGGCTGCCCTGGGCTGCTCTGCTTCTCATTCTGGTCTTGATCGGCTACTGGGTGGGTCCTCGGGCCAGACCCTACCCCCAAGAGCCGGAGCTGCCCACCCTGGCCCCTCTGCCGCAGCACCCCCGCATCCGGGTGGTGTTCAACCAAAGCCGCGAGAGCACCTATCGGGATCCCTACCGCCAGATCCGCCGCTACGGCTACAACCTGGAAGAGTTGATCATTTCCCAGATTCGCTCCGCTCGGCAGTCGGTGGATATTGCCGTGCAGGAGCTGAACCTACCCCTGATTGCCCAGGCTCTGGTGGAGCGGCGGCAGGCGGGGATCCCGGTGCGTTTTATTACTGAAAACACCTACGTGCGGGCCTGGCACCAGCTCACCCCTGACCAAGTGCGGGCGCTGGACGAGCGCAGCCGCAGCAAGTTCGAGGAGTACCGCAACCTGGTGGATGTGAACCGGGATGGACGGTTTTCGGCTGAGGAGGTCGCCACGCGGGATGTGTACGCCTTGCTGGATGGAGGCCAGGTGCCCTGGCTGGACGATACCGCCGATGGTTCCAAGGGCAGTGGCCTGATGCACCACAAATTTGTGGTGATCGACGGGCAGAAAGTCTTGACCGGCTCGGCCAATTTCACCCTCTCTGATATTCACGGGGACTTTGATGCGCCTGGCAGTGTCGGCAATGCCAACCATCTGCTGCTGCTGGACAGCCCGGAGCTGGCCCGCCTCTACACCGAGGAATTCGATCTCATGTGGGGCGATGGCCCCGGTGGCTTGACCGATAGCCGCTTCGGCGTGCAAAAGCTCAAGCGTCCCCTGGAAACGGTGTACATTGACGATGCCATTGTGGGGGTTCACTTTTCTCCTGCCAGTCGCTCCCTGCCCTACGAAGCCACCTCCAACGGCATTATTGCCGCCACCCTGGCCCAAGCCCGGCAACAGGTGGATCTGGCTCTGTTCGTCTTTACGGATCCGGGCATTGCCAACCAACTCAGGCAACTGCGCCAGGAGCGCAACGTAGAAATCCGCGGGGTGTTCGACCCTGGTTTTGCCTTCCGGGACTACAGCCGCACCCTGGAGATGTGGGGGCTGTTGCTCCCCGACGAAAAGTGCCAGGTGGAGGCGGCGCGCCTGCCCTGGACGCTGCCGGCCCAGTCTGTAGGCATACCCAACCTCGCCCCCGGCGATAAGCTGCACCATAAGTTTGCCATCATCGATCCCGGCACTCCTCAGGCCACGGTGATCACCGGATCCAACAACTGGTCGGTCTCGGCCAACCACCTCAACGACGAAAACTTCCTGATCATCCGCAATAGCCGAGTGGTGGATCACTTTGTGCGGGAGTTCGACCGGCTCATTGCCGATGCCCGCTTTGGCCCCAGCCGCCGCCTGCAACAACAGGCAGAAGAGGCGTCCCGTCGCTGCCCCAACCCCGTCCCCGTTGCCGCTTCCTTGCCTGAACCGGAGCCGGAGCTGCTGGAAGTCGAGGTCGTTCTTCCTCCTGAGGCGGGATCCCCTTCCCCGTCGGTTGCTTTTCCGGTGGCGTCTCCTGGGGGATCCCCTCGCGTTAACCTGAATACGGCCACGGCGGCGGAGCTGGAACAGTTGCCCGGCATTGGCCCCGCCCTGGCGCAGCGCATTATCGAGGCCCGCCCCTTCTCCTCTTTGGAGGATCTGCAACGGGTCAATGGCATTGGCCCAGCCCGGATTGAGCAACTGCGGGATCGGGTAACCTGGTAGGAGTTAGCCCCCTCTTAGTCAGGTTGAGGGCGCGGAGTGCTTTCGGAAGTTCATCCCAGAGCAGCTCCTAAAGGGCCTCTCCCCTCGAATAAACCCCAAATTAAACCCCAAATATAGTCATTTCAGCTAGAAATCGCAGGAGCCCCGCACT
>NZ_JANSIO010000321.1:0-12680 GCF_047462195.1 Synechococcus sp. R3-13
GAATTGCCAGGGGCCGTTTGGATTGGAGAAGTGACAGGCTGGGATCCGCAGGGAACCGTCTGGCTGAAGGACGGGCAGGCCCTCAGCCGTCAACAAGCCTTCCAGCATTTCTGAGAGAAGTTGTGCTGCAGGATGGCCACCCAAACTGCCAACAGTTGAAAACAAATCGACTTGTGGGAGAAAACAAGCCCTAGGAAGGATTCGATAACCTAGAAGTGGAGAGAAGCTGAGACAAGGAAGCAAATTGACTTGGAATAGCTTCAGGCAACTGCTCAGAACTCGGCAGAACTTGGAGAAGCATTGGAGACTCTACTCATGAAAGCTATCTTAACAGCAGCCATTCTTGGCCTGGCCGGGATCCCTGCGTTGGCCCCCTTGCCGAGTTCGGCTCAGCCGCTGTTTGAATTGGGTGCCTACCGTCTTGAACAGGGGACGATTATCCCGGTCGGCAGCCTGAGTAGCGAAGGGCCGCAATACTTTTACCCGGACACCGTTTATCCCCTGGAAGTGGCCGTTACTCAGAACATTTTTGACAGCCAGGGGCGCTTGGTGATCCCGGCGGGTAGCCGCATTTTTGGACAGATGGAACCTGCACCGGGCGGATCCCGCTTTGTCGGCACTTCCATTGTTCTCGGCGGTCGTACCTACAGCCTGCGGGCTTCCTCCAACATCCTCCACGACGAAAAGGATCCCCGTCAGTATTCGGCTGAGGCCATTGCTCAAGATGCAGCCATTGGGGCAGCCGCAGGGGCCATTTTGGGGGCGATCACGGGCGGAGTCTCGGTGGGCAATGTCTTAGGAGGCGCCGTGACCGGAGTGGTGGTGGGCAATGTTACCGCTCCCCAGGTGGTGGTGCTGCGCCCCGGCCAATCTTTCAATCTGACCTTGGAAGCTCCGCTGACTTTGTGAGGTGCCGTTTGGAGATTCCTCTGGGAGTGTTGAGGGTCGGCAACTTGTGATTCACTGGGGATCAGACTGCGGATCCCTGTTTTCATGGCTACTGAATCTAAGCCCACTTCCCCCCTCTCCTCCACCGAGCACAGGTTTACGGCTGGAGAGGAGAGCTTTACCTACCAAGCGCTGGCCGGTTGGCAGACCCTTTTCCAGCGGGAAAAGCCGGTGGCCGAGATCTTTCACGTCGCCTATCTAAAGCAAGACTCCGCCTCTCAGCACCGCCCTCTCACTTTTGTGTTCAACGGTGGGCCTGGGGCAGCTTCTGCCTACCTGCACATGGGAGCGCTGGGGCCCAAACGGATTGGCTTCGGGCCCAACGGCAGTTTGCCTCCCTCCCCGGTGCGGCTGGTGGACAATGCCGAAAGCTGGCTGCCCTTTTCCGACCTGGTCTTTGTCGATCCGGTGGGGACGGGGTTCAGCCGCGCCCTGCCCAAGGATTCTCAAGACCCCAAAGATTCCCGGGAGAAATCCGATCCGGCATCCAAGCCCCCTCAGCCGGATGCTAAGGCGGAGGAGCCTCCTAAGGAATCGCCCTTCTGGGATGTGGAGCGGGATTTGCAATCCTTGGGAGAATTCATTCAGGGCTTTCTTTCCCGATACAAACGCTGGCTTTCCCCCATTTTCATTGCCGGCGAGAGTTACGGTGGGTTTCGGGTGGCGCGGCTGGCCAAGGAGCTGCAATCCAAGTTTGGCGTGGGCCTGTCGGGGGCCATTCTCATCTCGCCTGCGATTGAGTTTGGGTTGCTGGAGACCAACGATTACAACCTCAGCACCTGGGCAGCCCTTTTCCCTTCCTATGTGGCCACAGCAGCCCATCATGGACGGTGTGGCTGGGGGGAGGATTTGCAGATCCTGCTGCCCAAAGCAGAACACTTTGCCCGACAACGTCTGCTGCCCCTCTTGGCCATGGGGGAGGCAATGCCAGAGGCAGAACGGCAAGCGGTGTATCAGGAAATGGCAGCAGGGATCGGCCTATCTCCAGAATATGTAGCCCACAAAGGCGGGCGGATCGATATCGCCAGTTTTGCCCGCGAGCTGTTGCGGTCGCAGCGACTGGTGCTGGGGCTCTACGATGCTTCTGTAACCACGGTGGATCCCTTTCCGGATCGGCCTACCTTTGAGGGATCCGATCCCACCTTGGATGGGATCGATCGCCTGTTCACGGCAGCCATCAACAGCCACTTGCGAGAGACCTTGCAGGTGGAAACGGAGTTGACCTATCACCTACTGAACCTGGAGGTGTTCAAGTCCTGGCGGTTCACCCCAAAAGGAGAGTTTAAGCAAGGATTCATCGGGGCAATGGACGAGCTGCGCAGCAGCATGGCCCTCAACCCCCACATGCGGGTGAGCATTCATCATGGTTTTTACGACCTGGTCACGCCCTACTTTGCCTCGAATCACCTGGTGGATTTGATGAAGTTGGATCCGCGGTTGAAGGCCAACCTCACCCTACGTCATTATCGCGGCGGACACATGTTCTACACCTGGAATCCCTCGCGATTGGAGTGGTTTACAGAAATGCGTGCGTTCTACTCAAAAACGGCTTCGGGCTCAGAGTTGCAAACTCTGCGCTAAGCAACTGGAGGATTGAGGCTCTTGGAAGCCTTAGCCGAGAGACTTGCCACAGCAGGTTTGCATATACATTGCATATACATATATTGATAAATATATTGATAAAATTGGATAAAATTGCATTGCCTTGACATCGAGAATCAGCCCTGATAGCATCTAGCCATGTTGGCCAGCCTAATCCTGTTCAGTTTTTGAACAAGAGCGGGGGAACCATTTCGGGGGCTTACTCTGAGCAAACGCCAGGGAGAGCATCTCTTAGCTCTAGCCCGTCAGCTAACCCCGTCGGCACTAAGAGGTGGCTACAGAGCTGTACGTCTGCCCTAGAGGGATTTTGCGTACATCGACTGGATGCCTTATCACGAACTGAGGAATCACGCCTTGGATTTCTTGGAAAGATCTTACAAGTCATAGCCTGAAAGTGACAGCCCAACCAACGGGCTCACTTTTATGGTTACAAGTTAGGTTGAGACACTTCCCGACTGCTCTGCGCCGCTTCCGCAACCACCCCCGGCCCAAGGAAGAGAAAAGCTGGGAAGCAAGGCAACGGGACAGTTTCACTCTTGACTTGAAGTGACTATAGGTCTGAGAAGTGCTCCGCAACCCCTATTCTCGCAGCCAACGGGTGGTGCCATCTTTTTGATCGATGAGGGTGATGCCGAAGGCTTTCAACTGATCCCGAATGCGATCTGCCTCTGAAAAGTTTTTCGCCTTACGGGCTGCCGAGCGCTGCGCAATCAGCTCCTCGATCTGCTCTTCTCGGATGAGTTGGTTCTCTCCCTTTTCAAAGTGAAGTTCCCCGTTTGTAGCTGCTTCTGTGGATCCCTCGAATTCGGAGAATGAGGGCCAACAGAATCCCAGAGTAGCCAAAATCTCCAGCAGAGCGGCACTTTTTTGCCTCAGGGCCTGGGGCTCCAGATGGGTTTGGCCTTGATGGGTGAACAGGTTGTGTTCGCGGGTGAGTTCTTTGGCCAATTCAAAGGCGACAGCCAGCGCTCCAGGGGTGCCAAAATCATCGTCCATGGCAGCTTGGAAGGTTTGCATTGCCTCAGCATCAGGGGATCCCTTTTCTCCTTTGCAGAATTGCTGGGCACAGTGGATCCCTTTCTGGAGGGTTTCCCAGCCACGGCTAGCCGCCTGCATGGCTGCCTCGGTTAGATCTATGGGGCTACGGTAGTGGGTCTGCAACAGAAACAGCCGCAAGGCCATGGGGTGATAGACGGCGAGGGCCTGTCGCAGGGTGGTGAAGTTGCCCAAAGATTTGGACATTTTCTCGCCGTTGATGTTGAGAAAACCGTTGTGCATCCAGTACTTGGCCATCGGCTTGCCGGTGATTGGCTCCGATTGGGCCAGCTCATTTTCGTGGTGGGGGAAAATCAAATCTGCCCCGCCGGCGTGAATGTCGATGTGATCTCCCAGGGTCTCCCGCACCATGGCGGAACATTCGATGTGCCAGCCCGGTCGCCCCCAACCCCAAGGGGAGGCAAACCCCGGCTCAGAAGGGGGGGCCGCTTTCCAAAGGGCAAAGTCGAAGGGATCCTGTTTCTCAGCTCCTTCTTCTCCTACCCGGCCACTGGCTCCCGCCTCCATCTCCTCCAGTTTTCGACCGGATAGCTGGCCGTAATCCGGGAACTTGCGGACAGAGTAGTAAACAGAGTACTGAACAGAGGCGGGGGTCTCTGGCTGGTGTCCCGCTTGCAGGAGGGAAGACGGGTCGGTCTGGTGTCGAATCGGATCCCGTACCCGGTAGGCAAAGCCTTTGAGCTCCAAAGATTGGATCAACTGGAACATGGCTTGCAGCGATTGCGTTGCCCTCGGGTAGAGATCGGCCCGCTTGATGTTCAGGCAATCCATATCTCGAAAATACTCGGCGATGAAGCGTTCCGCCACCGCCTGCATCGATTCGCCACGTTCCAACGCCCGCTTGAGGATCTTGTCGTCCACATCGGTAAAGTTCTGCACATACTTCACTCGGTAGCCGCGCCACTCCAGGTAGCGACGCACCATGTCCCAAACCACGTAGGTACGCGCATGGCCGAGGTGGCAGAGGTCGTAAACCGTTACACCACAGACATACATCCGCACCAGGGGCTTCTCCCCCGCAACCGGAGCTGCGGATCCCTGGGAATTGCCGACGGAAACGGATTGAGATCCACCTGCTGCCAGCGGCTGAAACACTTCCTTGCGGCGAGTCAATGTGTTACAGACAACCAAATCCATGGGTATCCCTAGTTTGTAGTTTCAGCTACAGCAAAACAGGCTTTGTCTTCCAAAAAAAGACGATGGCGCACTTTGTCTTGAATCGGATGAGGCTCGACAAAATCTCAACGAGCCAAGGGCTGGAACCATTGTGAGGCAAGCATTGTGGCTGAAATTACCTGCCAAGACTTGTCTAGATTTGTTAACTACGGTACTCTAACCTGAGTGCGAGCCAGCCTGTTCATTAGCGAGCTCCACCCCGGCTTGAGTCACCCCTGGGGTGCTCGGTGCCAAGGGGCTTATGCCCCTCATTTTGACATCTTCTTCTCTTGCACTCTAGTGTCAGCCTGTTGGTGTGAGGATGCCTTTAAAACCCACTTTCCCCAATCCCCAAAACGGGGAGCTGGATTTCCGCGGTGCTGCCGTGAGCACCCTTTCCCCCCCACCCCCAAAGGGCTCGGCAGGGATCCCTTCAGAACAGTCCTGGACTTCTGCGGATTCATCTGCCGAGGAAGCCTATCTTCTGGAGTGGGCTCCAGCCCCTCTCTCTGGGCGGTCGAAGCCAAGATGGATTGGTTTGGCCCTCTCTCTCAGCTTAACGGGCCTGGTATGGCTTCTGAAGCTGGAGGCGGATCCCTGCGCAGAAGCTGGGGAAGAGCAGCTGCCGGCCACCCCCAGGTGCCCAACCGAGCCTGAGACAGCCCATCCAGAGCCGGGGGATTCTGCTCCTGCGCGTCGGGGATATCCGGCTTGGGCCACTGGTCTTTTGCTGATGCTGGGCTTGGCCGGAGTCGCTACCCTACAGCAGCGACAGTTGAATCGCCCCCTGTCTCCGGCGGTAGAGCCGATCCCACCCTCTGTGCATACGCTATCTGGCGCTCTGCAGCAAAACTACGAGCGGAAAAAGGAGCAGCTGCGCCAAGCCTTCGCAGAAGGGCGAATCCCGACAGGAGAAGGGCCCAGAGGCATTCTGGAGCATGAAATTCAGCCGGGGGAAACCCTCTGGCAACTGACCCAGATGTATCAGCTCGACGCGGCTGCCATCACCGTCTCCAATGGTATTCAGGCCAGTACTGAGCTGAAGCCGGGGCAAGTTCTCCTCATCCCCAGCCAGCCGGGATTGATCTACACCGTCAAGCAGGGAGACACACTGGAGGACATTGCCAACCGCTACCGAGTTCCCCAGCAGCGGATTATCGAAGCGACTCCTCTGGATCGCCCGGAATATCTGCGCATTGGCCAACGCCTGCTCATCCCCGGCGATGTGGGCGAGTTGATCCAGCGTCAGAAGGAGATGATCGCTGCCCAGAAAGCTCGCGAAGAGGAAGAGCGCCGCCAGCAAGAGGAGGAAGCCCAACGCCAAGCCGAAGCCCAAGCTCGATTACAGGCGGAGCAGCAACGCCGGGCCCAGCAAATGGAACAAGAACGGCAGGCCCTCTTGGCCGGTGGATCCCTGACCCACACAGTTGGAGCCGGTGACACCATCGAACGGATCGCCGCCCGCTATGGGGTAACTCGGCGATCCATTATTCAAGCCAACAACTTGCGCAATCCCCACTGGCTGCGCATTGGCCAACGCCTTACGATTCCGGCGCCGGGTACGCAGCCCACCCCAGCTCCCGCCCGACAGGCTCCGCCAGCGCCCCCTCCAGCCCCTCCCCAGGTTCGCAGCAGTGGGTTTGTCTGGCCGGTCTCCGGGCAAATCACCTCTGGCTTTGGCTACCGTCGCGGTCGCCTTCATGCAGGGGTAGATATTCCTGGCCCCGTGGGATCCCCCATTGTAGCCGTTCAGGAGGGAGTGGTGATCTTCGCGGGGAATGCTGGGGATGGCTACGGCAATCGAGTGGACATTCGCCATCCCAACGGAATTGTTACTCGCTATGCCCACGGCCATCAGATTTACGTTTCCACAGGCCAGTACGTGCAGCAGGGGCAGACAATCATGAGCCGCGGCAGCACTGGCTGGAGCACAGGGCCGCATCTGCACTTTGAAGTCCGCCCCGGCGGGGGCGCGCCTGTGGATCCCCGGCCCTATCTGCCCTGATCCTGTCCCAAAGCGAGACTACACAGAACAGCCAGCCTGGCCATAAATTGCTAGCCTAAAGACAGCTAGCCTAAAGACAGCAAACTCCAGACCGTAGGAACACGCCGATGCAGTGGGTGAACGCGCTCTCCCAGCTCCCTTCCCTAGAAGCGGCTCTGCGGCAGGTGGTGGAGGAAGCCAAGGCCAAGCTTCAGGCAGCCCAACTGAAAAGTGTCCTGAGTCGGCAGGTGCAGACGGTGGGATCCGGCAGCTTGCCGGGGCTGCTGACGGGGTATGTCCCCTCTCAGCCGCTGCGGCCCAACCTGGGGGTTTTGTTTGTGTCGGCGGCCTTTGCCAGCGAATACATCCGGGTGTTGCCATTGCTGTCGGGGCTGCTGGAGGTGGACGTTTTGATCGGCTGCTCCGGGGGTGGCATTGTGGGTGGCGGGCATGAAATTGAGGATGGCCCGGCTCTCTCCTTGTCTTTGGCGGTTATGCCGGAGGTGGTGCTGCATCCTTTTCATCTGCGGGGGAACCAATTGCCAGACTTGGATGCGGCTCCTTCTGCCTGGGTCGATTGTGTTGGGGTTTCGCCGCAGAGCAAGCCTCATTTTCTGCTCTTGGCCGATGGATTTTCCTCTGGCATCTCAGAGTTGCTGCAGGGGTTGGATTTCGCCTATCCGGGATCCGTCAAAGTGGGGGGATTGGCCAGTGGGGGCCGCGGCCCTCGGGGCAATGCTCTGTTTTTGCTGGATGCGCGTACCTCCACACCTCGGCGGGAGCTGTATCGAGAGGGCACAGTGGGGTTGGCGCTCTACGGCAATGTGGTGCTGGATGCAGTGGTGGCCCAGGGGTGTCGCCCCATTGGGGATCCCTTGCGGGTGACGGAAGCAGAGGGGAATGTGATTCTTGGCTTGGAGGGTCGCCCTCCTCTAGCGGTTTTGCAGGACTTGGCAGAGCGGCTCAGTCCCGTGGATCAGCGATTGGCCCGCCACTCTCTCTTCATCGGCCTGCTGATGGATGAGTTCAAGTCGGAGCCGACGCCGGGAGATTTCCTCATTCGCGTAATCTTGGGCGTTGATCCGCGCGTGGGGGCGCTGGCCATCGGGGATCAGGTGCGCCCTGGCCAGACGGTGCAATTTCATCTGCGGGATGCCCAGACTTCGGCAGAAGATCTGCGTTGGGCCCTCAGCCGCTATTGTGCCGAGCGCAACTTGAGGCAAAGCCCCTCTCAACCGAGGCCGGAGCCTTGTGGGGCGTTGATGTTCTCCTGTTTGGGGCGAGGCAAGGGCCTGTACGGCACTCCCGATTTTGACTCGCAACGGTTTCGGGAATTGCTTGGAGAGCTGCCCTTGGGGGGGTTCTTTTGCAATGGTGAGATCGGCCCCGTTGGGGGATCCACCTTTTTACACGGCTACACTTCCTGCTTCGGGATCTTCCGGCCCGCCCACTAGAGGGGGGATCCCTTGCCCTGAGAGCCGGCAAAATTAGATAAACTGAGGATCTGCTGTCAACAGCTTGGTCAAGGGTTTCTCATGCAGCTTCATCTTAGCGAGCCGCCACTCACTCAAGGGGAATGTGCCCTGGTCTATTGCTTTGCCGCTTCCGGCGGGAATGGCCGCTTTCCTCTGCCCCCTGAGATCGCCTCTTGGGATGAAAAGGCGTGGTCGGGGCTGGTGGCGGAAACCGTTCAGGAGCAGGGGTTTCAGGGGAAGCCGAATAGCAGTGTTGCCCTGCGCCTGACAGGAGAGATCCGCAAACTGGTGTTGGTGGGGCTAGGGGATCCCGCGGCCCTAACGCTAGAAGCCCTACGACGGGCCACAGCCAACGGCCTGCGCCAGGCTCACAGCTTAAAAGCCAAGCAGGTGATGCTGTCTTTGCCGGAGACGGGGTTGGATCGGGTGCGTGGGGTTCAGGCGGTGGCCGAAGCCTGCCTACTGGTGGCGCACCGGGACAATCGGTTCAAATCCTCAGCCAAAGGGGAAGAGGAAAACAGCTTTTCTGTGCAGGAAGTAACCCTTTTGGTGCCGGGGCTGGCCCAGGCCCGTTCTGACTACGAGGCCGCGCTGCGGCGGGCCATTGAGATGGCCGCAGGAACCATCTTGGCTCGGGAATTGGTGGCTGCCCCCGCCAACATTGTGACTCCTCTTGCCCTGGCCGATACCGCCCGCCAACTGGCCCAGGAATATGGCCTAGAGGTGGAGATTCTGGGACAGGAAGAATGCGAAGCTCTGGGGATGGGGGCTTTTTTGGGTGTGGCCAAAGCCTCTGATCTGCCGCCCCAGTTTATCCACCTCACCTACAAGCCGGCACAAGGGGATCCTGTTACCAAATTGGCCCTGGTGGGCAAGGGGCTGACCTTTGATTCCGGTGGGCTGAACATCAAAACCGACTCCCGCAGCATCGCCATGATGAAAACCGACATGGGGGGAGCAGCGGCAGTTTTGGGAGCTGCACGGGCCCTAGCCGCCCTCAAGCCGCAAGTGGAGCTGCACTTCATCGTCGCCGCCACGGAAAACATGATCAGCGGCCATGCCATCCACCCAGGGGATATCCTCACCGCTTCTAACCAGAAGACCATTGAGGTCAACAACACCGATGCAGAAGGCCGCCTCACCTTGGCAGATGCCCTGGTGTTTGCGGAAAAGCTGGGCGTTGATGCCATCCTCGATCTGGCTACCCTGACCGGTGCTTGTGTGATTGCTCTGGGGGAAGAAATTGCCGGCTTGTTCACCCCAGATGAGACGCTGGCCCAGGAGCTACAGCAGGCTGCCAATCTTTCCGGCGAAAAAATCTGGCGCCTGCCGCTGGAGGAAGGCTACTTCGAGGGTCTCAGCTCCATTGTGGCCGACATGAAAAACACTGGTCCCCGCTCAGGGGGATCCATCACCGCTGCCCTGTTCCTGAAGCAGTTTGTGGAGAAAACCCCTTGGGCCCACCTGGATATAGCAGGCCCCGTTTGGACAGAGAAGGATGCAGGCTACAACAACAAAGGGGCCACCGGTTATGGGGTGCGCACCCTGGTGGAGTGGGTCTTGGCGCGGCAAGCCGCAGCAGCTTGCTCATAACCCCGCCTTTCTGGACGTTGGGCCTTGAAAAAGCATCTACTGAGGGAGGAGCCAAGGGCTGCTTGGCTGGAGCTGTCCGCTCCCTAAAATAGGCTTAAAAAAGAGTCTAGGTATTGAGTAGCACTTTGCAAGGCTTCCCCTCTGAGAATAGGATCCCTGCATTAAAGTAGCCGGCACAAGGCCTCCTGCGCGGGATCCTCCCATGAAAGACCTTTACCGCGAGCTGGAATTACAGCCCAATGCAACTTTAGAAGAAATTAAAGAGAGCTATAGGCGGCTTGCCAAAGAATACCATCCCGATAAACTTCACCCAGATACGCCTGTTAAAGCGCGGCAGTACATTGAGGAAAAGTTTAAGTCTATTCAGGAGGCGTACTCGATACTGAGCGATCCTGTGAAGCGAAAAGCCTATGACTCCCAAAGACTTTCCCAGACTTCGTCCACGAAAGGGAGCGGGCATGGCCAAGACTTGAAAGCGGAACGCAGCTACAGCACCCAAGACGGCAACCCTTGGCCCTTTGACTTCGACAAGATAAAGGAAGCCGCAGAAGAGATAGAACGTCGCAAGAAAAATATCGAGGCCAACTATAACCAAAGAGTAGAGCAAGTTAAGTCTGAGTTAAGGAGAAACTTGATCTCTATCGGAATAAAACAAGAGGAAGCTAAAATTGATCATACCTTTGCCACCAAAAGTGACACTATACTGGGTGCCCTCTCGCTTTTAGTCCTGAGCTTGTTCATTGGTGCCTTAAGTAGCTCAATCGGGCTTGTGCTCTTTCTAATCTCAGTTATTAGTCTTTTTATGGCCATTTTTGATAAAGGATATAGCAAGTCGCAAGTTGAGAGCGCTAAGAAGCTACAGGAAGAGGCAAAATCAGTAATAGCCCAGATGGAGAAAGATAGGAACTCGAAGCTTTCCCAGCTTGAGCTTCACTGTAGAAGTAGGATCGATCATTTTAAAGCTGTCCCTATCGAATCTATATCCCCATTTTATAAGTGGGCTGAGTGGGGAGGATCAGCTATTTTTGCTAACTGCAATGAAGGAAAAGGCAGATGCTAAAAGCCTAGAAGAAAACTTGAAGATAGCGGCTGGAGTTGCTGTGGGTATTGGCATACTAGCCGCCTTATTTGGGCTGGGAGGTGGATTTCACCCATTCTGAATCTCAAGAAGAGGCAAAACACTGCTTCATCTCCTGCAGCACCTGGGCATCTTGAGAGGCCGTTCTCGCGCCCGCTTGAGCAGCCCAGCACTTAAGACTCTCGATTTGGTCGCGGGCAATCGAGGCCAAAGGCACGGTTTCGCGGATGGCCTGCAGGATATCCTCTTGGGTAAAGTCCCGCCGGGCGCCGCTGCCACTGCCCCCAAAGGCGTTGTACATGGCATCTACGATGGCTTGCTCGATCTCGGCCCCGCTGAAGTCCTGAGCTGTGGCTGCCAAGGCTTCCAGGTCGAACTCCCGCAGGCGGCTGGGGCGCAACCGCTGCAAATGCACCCGGAAGATCTCTTTGCGCTCAGCGTGGGTGGGCAGGTTCAAGAAGAAAATCTCGTCAAAGCGGCCCTTGCGCAACAGCTCTGGCGGCAGCAGCGGCACGTTGTTGGCAGTGGCCACAATGAAAACGGGGCTGGTCTTCTCCTGCATCCAGGTAATCAGGCTGCCAAACACCCGGCGGCTGGTACCAGAATCTCCATCGGCACTGCTGGTGATGTTGCCAAAGGCTTTGTCGATTTCGTCGATCCAAAGCACGCAGGGGGCCATCGCCTCTGCCAGTTGGATCATCTGCCGCACCCGGCTTTCCGACTCGCCGACGATGCCGGCAAACAGCCGCCCGGCATCCAATCTCAGCAGGGGCAGCCGCCACTCATTGGCGATGGTCTTGGCGGAGAGGGATTTGCCGGTGCCCTGGATCCCGACCAGCAGCACGCCCTTGGGGTTGGGCAGGCCATAGCGACGCGCCTCTTCGGTAAAGGCTTCTTGCCGCACTCGCACCCAGGCCTTGAGGTTATCCAGGCCCCCCACACTTTTGAGGGTCTCGCGGGCGGTGAAAAACTCCAGGATGCCGGTTTGGCGGATGGCCTGCTTTTTTTCCTCTAGCACCAGGTCGATATCGGCTTCATTGACCTCCTGCTTGGCGGCCAAAGCGCGGGCCAAAACGCGGCGGATACGTTCTCGGCTCAGCCCTTGACAGGCTTTGACCAGTTGCTCGCGGGCCAGAGGGGTAAGCTTGAGCTTATCTGGAGCCACATAGAGCTGGATGAGGCGGCTGATCTCTTCGCTGTTGGGCAGGGGAATATCGACGACGGTGATCTCCTCCGTCAGGTCGCTGGGCACTTCCAGGGTGTGGCTGAGCAGGATCAGCATCTTGCGGGTGCGCTTGAGCTCGCGGCTGAGGTTTTTCAGCTCCCGGATGATGGGAGCGTTTTTGTCGCTGGTGGCGTTGCGCAACACAAAGTGCAGATCCCGCAGCACAAAGAGAGTGTCCTCGTTGGGGGCAGAGCGCCACACCCGCCCCAGAGCTGCCATGATGGAGCCCCGATCCTCGCCTGTATCTTGCCAGCCCCGCACCAAGTCCCAGAACAACAATTGCCGCGGTGGGTCTGTCCGTCTGGCTACTTGGGTTAGCACGGCATCGGCAGGCTCTTCTTCTGGAGAGACCAAGTAAACCAGGGGGTAGCGGGCCCGGATCATCAAATCCAGCTCTGTCACCAGCCCTGCTTGCAGCTCCGCCGGGATCTCGACCAGGGCAGGATCCCTGCTGTCTGGATTTGTTTTTCTTGCGGCTTCTGTCATCGCCTCTGGAGTTTAGAACATCCTTACTTCATCTTCCTCTCACTTGTTCAGCTTACTAGCGCAGGAGCCCCGCACTGT
>NZ_JANSIO010000322.1:0-3134 GCF_047462195.1 Synechococcus sp. R3-13
GGATTGTTGGGGCCAAGGGCCGGATCCGGCAGCGCCTGGAAAACCTGCATCTGCCGCTGCCCCCAGAGCGGTTTGTGGACAGCCGTGAGGTGGCCTTGGCCGAGGCTGTTGCCCAGTTGGGCTTGCCGCTCGAGGCCAGTCCCCTGGTTTGAGTAACCCCAATTGGCCTGAGCCACAAAGCTGCGGGATCCGTTTGCCAGATCTAGGTTAAGTCTGAGTCTATGCAATGGAAGGGTCGGGTCGCCTACTTGGCAACCATGCATCGCAAAGAGCAGGTCATCGGCCCTCTCTTGGCCGAACATTTGGGGATCCAAGTTCAAGTAGTAGCTTTCGACACCGACCAACTGGGCACCTTTTCGCGGGAGCGGCCCCGACCGGGGGATCCCCTACAGACTCTGCGCCTGAAGATTGAAAGGGCTCGACAAGCTCATCCCGTCTCCTTGGTTTTGGCCAGCGAGGGATCCTTTGGCCCCCACCCCCAGATCCCTTGGATCCCTTGGAATCAGGAGTGGGTCATGCTCAGGGTTTTTGAACCCGGCGCGGAGCCCTTGGAGCTGGTCGGCTATGCAGAGAGCACCCAAACCAATTTCAGCCATCGCTGGGTGCAGAGCTGGGCAGAAGCGCTGGACTTTGCCCAAAGGGCGGGTTTTCCCCAGCACGCCCTGATCGCCCTCGACCAGCCAGAAAAGCCCCAGGTTATCCACAAAGGAATCCAAGACGAAGCAACCCTGAAGCAGGTGGTGGGGGAGCTGCTGGCTCGGCAGGGTGGCCTGCATCTGGAAACCGACATGCGGGCCCTGTACAACCCAACCCGGCTCCAAGTCATCGCAGCCGCCACCCAAAACCTAATCGCCAAAGCCCAAAGCCTGTGCCCGGCCTGCGGCACTCCTGGCTACTGGCAGATCCGCTCGGTCTCTGGACTGCCCTGCGGCCAATGTGGCGCCCCCACCCCCGTGGCCAAGGCTTGGGTATATGGCTGTGCTCGCTGTTCTCACACCCACACCGAGCCTGTGGCAGAGCCCTGGGCGGATCCCGCTCAGTGTGCCTTTTGTAATCCCTAGCTTTGTCCCAAGCTTGACGTCAAGCCCAGGCTTTCATCCCCCCAGAGGGGCTGATGTAAGAAAATAGGGATCCAACCCAGTGGATCCCTACTTAACTTAACGACTTGAATGTCAGCGTAAGGACTCTGGGAACTAGAAAGCAAACACAGCCCGCAAGACACCCACGCCGATGGTTGGATCGGTATCCCCAGACTTGCTAGGCCCACCATTGGGATTGCTCACAAAGTAGGCTGCCGGGGTAAGGGTGAGGTACTCGTTCACCGGGAAGCTGTAGTAAACATCCACGATGAAAGGACGGCTGTCAAAAACTCCCTCCTCGGTGCTGACAATCGGTTGGCCAAACACCACACCGCCCTGAGCACCCTCAATGAAGAGATCCGGGAAAGCAAAGCCAAACAGGAACCCGTTGAAATCTTCATCACCCGGATCAATGGTGCCAGCCGGTACCACGTTGGGCAAGTTGTAATCCACATTGCCAGCAGTAAACCAGCCGGATACGGTAATTCGAGGGCTAAGCTCCCAGTTGGCTGCCACCGAGAAAGCATTGACACGGGCAGAAACATCTACCCTCGTCCTCCGCAGAGGGCCACGGAAAAGGGCTGTACCGTTGGCCAAGAACTCAGGGCCATCGTTTGCCTTCTGCAGATAGGTACTGGCAAACTGCAGGTAAATCTCTAGATTTTCATTCGGCAGGAAGCCCAGCTCCACCGCGTGGGCACTGTCGCTACCGGTTATACCGCTGTCGCCGAAGCCGTTGCCCAAGGCTTGAGCGTTCCTGGTGCTGTAGCTGTAGGCCAAGCGTAGTTGATCCGAGAGTCGGTAGCGGAAGCCAAACAGAGCTCCACCTGGCACGTCCGCCGTGGAGTTGGGAGCATCAGCAAAGTCGGAGAGAGCTTCGAAGGGTGTGCTGTAGTTGAATACATCGAACACACCTGAGCCAACGATACCCGTGTAGATGGTAGCTGCTTGGTTGAAAGCTGGGAATTGGTAGATCAGCTTGGCCAGGGTGAAAGTGCCACCGCCACCACCGCCAAACTCAAGGCCGGGATCCCCATCAAAGAACTCAGTCACAGCGTTGCGAGCTTGGAGACGAATGCGCAGGCGATCGCGACCCACAAAAGAAGCATCGAAGTTCAAGCGTACCCGATAGGGAAGAGTCATGTTGGCTTGGTTTTGCTCTGCTACTACCTCCCCATCAACAACTCTGTCTTCCGTGAGAGCGCTGCCTACAACAGCGGCGATGACTTGGGCATTCAACTTGGTAACCGGGTTGAAGACCTTCCCTTTCAAATCAGTAACATCGGCTTCCAGGGCATCCACCCGCCCGCGCAGGGCTGCCAGCTCAGCAGCAAATTCCTCTTGCAAGCGCTGCAGAGTGGCCAAGTCTTCCTTGGAGACTTTGTCGGCCAAACCGGCTGCAATCAACTCATTGATGCGATCCAAGCAGGCGTTCATACCGGCGGCAAACTCAAAGCGAGTCATAGCCCGGTTGCCGCGGAAGGTGCGGTCAGGGTAGCCGGCAATACAACCGTAGCGCTCCACCAAGGATTGCAGGGCTTGGAAGGCCCAGTCGGTGGGCTGCACATCCGAAAGCTCAGAGATGGAGGTGACCGGCCCGGTAGCTTGGGCATAAGCCACTCCAGGGGTCAGGATCGCTGCTGCACCCAGAGTGCCGGCCAGCAGCGTTTTCCAGTAGTTCGCGTGTTTCGCGGGCATGTTTCTCTCCTTGTTCTTTTCCTCACACCTTTTTGGCTGTAGGGATGTCCTCATAGAAGCGACAAACTGCCTACTCAATAACGAGCCTGGCAATTGGGGACTCTGGGAAGACATGATACAGCCGAAGTCCACATCGTCTACCACTTTACACACTTTCTGGGCAAGACTCAATGCGAGACCCAACTGCGGTAGATGATCGAGGCTCGATATCCACTACTCTACCTCAGGGATCCGGCTCTGGCTAGCGGGTGTATCTCAAACTGAGACAGAGCTCTCAAGCTGCAAGCTCCGGTGGGGATGGGCGGTACCGGACTCGAACCAGTGACATCCTGCTTGTAAGGCAGGCGCTCTACCGCT
>NZ_JANSIO010000322.1:3144-8213 GCF_047462195.1 Synechococcus sp. R3-13
GAGGGATCCCAGCCCACCGAGTTTAGCATTCCCAAAGGACTATTTCCCCATACCCAAGCTCTGCGCCTTCTGGTACACCTTGCCCTCGGTCAGGAGGGAGGGGGCGATGCAGATCTCCACCTGCTGCATTTCTCGAAGATTGGCAGCCCCCAGGGTGGCCATGCTGGTGCGCAGGGCGCCCAAGAGGTTGTGGGTACCGTCGTCCAGGCGGGCGGGGCCGCGCAAGATTTCTTCCAAGGTGCCGGTGGATCCCACGCGGATGCGGGTGCCGCGGGGCAAGATGGGGCTGGGGGTAGCCATGCCCCAATGAAAGCCGCGACCGGGGGCCTCATAGGCGCGGGCCAGGGGGGATCCGATCATCACTGCGTCCGCTCCACAGGCGATGGCCTTGCAAATGTCGCCACCGGTCACCAATCCCCCATCGGCAATGATGGGAACGTAGGCGCCGGTTTCCGCCAAAAACTGCTCCCGTGCAGCGGCACAGTCGGCGATGGCCGTAGCCTGCGGCACTCCCACCCCCAACACGCCTCGGGAAGTACAGGCAGCGCCAGGGCCGATCCCCACCAAGACACCGGCAGCTCCGGCCTGCATCAGCTCCAGAGCGACATCGTAGGTAACGCAGTTGCCCACCACAACAGGAATGGGCATCGACCGGCAAAATTGGGCCAGATCCAGCAGTTCCATGCCTTCGGGAACCTTGTGGTGAACGGAAACCACCGTGGCCTGGACGAAAAACAGATCCCCCCCGGCTTCCGCCACCAGGGGGCCGTATTGGGCGGCGTGGGCGGGCACGCAGCTAGCGGCGGCAATGGCGCCGGAGGCTTTAATCTGGCGGATGCGTTCTTGGATTAGCTCTGGCTTCACCGGCTCGCTGTAGAGGCGCTGCATTAGGGGCACAAACTCGTCTTTGCCCACCGACGCGATCTGAGCCAAAACCTCATCGGGATCAGCATAGCGGGTTTGGATCCCATCCAGGTTCAACACCCCGAAAGCTCCCAGCTCCGAGAGCAAAATGGCCATTCGCACATCCACCACGCCGTCCATAGCGCTGGCGATGATGGGGATTGGCCTTTGGATCCCTCCCAGGGTGAAGTGGGTATCCACCAGGCTGGGATCCAGCGTTCGTCTGCCTGGGGCCAGCGCGATTTCATCCAGCCCGTAAGCGCGTCTTGCCTGCCGATTGCGGCCCAGTTGCACGTCCATTTTTCCCCTATTCTGCGGATCCCTTGTTTTTATCATGCCGCCAAGGAGGGATCCAAGGCCAGCGAGAGTCTTGTTCTCTTGGCTGCGATCCCGGAGTGGGTCTCAATCAGCCTCAGAGGTTCGAGGGGGCAAGGGCGTGAAAATGTGCCCTTCTTGCAGGTTGCCGAAACTGCGGCAGCGCTCGGATCCCCAGCGGAACCCGTAGAGGGCGATGTAGGCACACATCAAGGCATCCACTTGATCTTCGTAGTTTTTGAGTCGACGGCCCTTGAGGGATCCCACCTCCACTTGAAGCAGCTCCTCGTGGCCCTGGAGAGCCGGGTCAGCGGCAGCCAGAGAGCGCAGATGATGCTGGTAAAGCTGCCAGGCTTGTTGCCGTTCCGGCCAGGTGCGTCGAGGGCGGGCCTTGTATTTTAGAGTGCGGCTGAGGCCAAAGAGGCTGACCAAGGCGCTGTGGGGGAAGACCTCGGTCACTTGGCGGGTAAGTTTTCCTCGCTTGATGCTGGCCTGCTCCCGAAAGCCATAACTGGCTAGGGCTTGCACCAAGGCTTCCCCTCTCACCTGGCCGTTTTTTTCTAGAAGCCGGCGGTTGGCTGGGTGGGCCCCGGCTGCGTAGGCGCGAAACACCCGGTTCAGTTCGGCCTCGGCCCGTCGCTGTCCGCTGAGGTTGGGGACGCGCAGGGGGGCATCCACCGCCACCAAGCAGGGATCTTCGCCCGCCTGAGCTTGAATGTAGTCCAGGATCTCCTCATCCGTTTGGAGAATGCGGCTATCGACCAGATGGCCTGTCAAGTTCTGCCTGCCGGGATCCCCGAGCTGGACTCGCAGCGTGGCCAGACCGGAAGGGTTGCGGGGCGACCAAGCCAGATCCAGGCCAATGCAAATCAACTGAGCCACACCGCCTTCCCCTTTTCCTCAAGTTCGACAGATCAAAGCCATTTCCAAGAGCCAGTTTGAGGCAGTTCCCGATTGCATGGCTCCGGCGCCCTCACCCCCAGCCCCTCTCCCAAAGGTAGAGGGGGATCAACGTCACAGACAGTTGTGCTGCTGTTGCATGGGTATTGGGAATGATCCCGCCAGCTCGCCTGTCTTGATAAAAAATAAAAATCCATAAAAAAGGGATCCCACCAGGGGATCCCGAAAGATTCATCCAAGATGCCTGGCCAGGAAGCGAAGTGCCCATAGGCTCTTCGGTGAGCCTCAGGGATCCACCTCGCTGTGGCGGTCAACGGATTAGTAGTCGTAGTCACTCATGCCGCTGCCGCTGCTTGCCGATGTGTTGGTTTTGGGCTCCGGCTTGTCCACCACGATCGCTTCAGTGGTCAGCACCATCCCCGCAATGGAAGCGGCGTTTTGCAGGGCAGAACGGGTAACCTTGGCCGGGTCTACAATGCCCGCCTCGAACATATCCACGAAGGCGTCGTTCTGAGCATCGTAGCCGGTGTTGAAGGGCTTATCTTTCACCCGCTCCAGCACAATGGAACCGTTTTGGCCGGCGTTCTCAGCAATGCGGCGCAGCGGAGCGCCCAGAGCGCGGGCGACCAGGTTGGCCCCCACCAGTTCATCGCCGGACAGGTTGGCTTGCGCCCACTCGGTTACCACTGGGATCAGGTGTGCCAAGGTGGTACCGCCGCCGGGAACGATCCCTTCTTCTACCGCCGCTTTGGTGGCGTTGATGGCATCTTCCAGGCGCAACTTGCGGTCTTTCATCTCGGTTTCAGTGGCCGCGCCCACTTTGATCACCGCTACACCGCCGGAGAGTTTGGCCAAGCGCTCTTGCAGTTTTTCTTTGTCGTAGGTGGAGTCGGTTTCCTCAATTTGGCGACGAATTTGCTCGCAACGGGCTTTCACAGCCGCTTCGTTGCCTTCCGCCACGATGGTGGTATTGTCTTTGGTTACCGTGACGCGACGGGCAGTGCCGAAGGAATCGAGGCGAGCGTTCTCCAGCTTCAGGCCGCGCTCTTCGCTGATTACCTCACCACCGGTCAGGATGGCAATGTCTTCCAGCATGGCCTTGCGGCGATCCCCAAAGCCAGGCGCTTTCACCGCCACCACGCTCAGCACACCCCGCAGCTTGTTCACCACCAGGGTAGCCAGCGCTTCTTTCTCGATGTCTTCGGCGATGATCAGCAGGGGACGACCGGCGCGGGCCACCTGCTCCAGAACCGGTACCAGGTCTTGCACCAGGGTGATCTTCTTGTCGGTGATGAGGATGTAGGGGTTTTCCAGAACCGCTTCCATCCGCTCGGTATCGGTGACGAAGTAAGGGGAGATGTAGCCCTTGTCGAAGCGCATCCCTTCCGTCACTTCCAGCTCGGTGGTCATGGACTTGCCTTCTTCCAGGGAGATCACCCCTTCGCGGCCCACCTTGTCCATGGCCTCGGCAATCATACGGCCCACTTCTTCATCGTTACCGGCGGAAATGGCCGCCACCTGGGCAATGGCTTTGGAATCTTCCACCGGGCGGGCATGTTCGGCGATTTTGTCTACCAAAAACTTCACCGCCTTGTCGATCCCCCGCTTTAGGGCAATCGGGTTGGCGCCGGCAGCCACGTTTTTCAGACCTTCTTTCACCATGGCGTGAGCCAAGACCGTGGCCGTGGTGGTGCCATCCCCAGCCGTGTCATTGGTCTTGGAAGCCGCCTGCCGGATCAAGGAAACGCCTGTGTTCTCAATGTGGTCTTCCAGCTCGATTTCTTTGGCAATGGTTACCCCGTCGTTGATGATTTGGGGGGCGCCAAACTTCTTCTCCAGCACGACGTTGCGCCCTTTGGGACCCAGGGTAACGGCTACGGCTTCTGCCAAAATATCCATGCCGTGCTCTAGAGCGCGGCGGGCTTCTTCACTGAAGATGATTGATTTGGCCATAGTCAACCTCTCCGATGCAAATGCAGGTAAGGGTGAAACAGAGTCTCAAGGATTCAATCGTTCGTTGAACTGCTGCTGAATCACTGACCATTACTGAACAATGGCGAGAATGTCTCGCTCGGCCAACAGCACATATTCATCGCTGCCCAGCTTGACTTCGGTTCCGGCATACTTGGAGTAGAGCACTTTGTCGCCGGCTTTCAGTTCCATCGGGATCAGCTTGCCCTCGTCGTTGCGCTTGCCAGGGCCAACAGCAACCACTTCCCCCACCTGGGGCTTTTCCTTGGCAGTGTCCGGCAAGAAGATCCCACCTGCGGTTTTCTCGTCCTGCTGAGCGATTTTGACCAGCACGCGGTCGCCCAGCGGCTTCAGGGTAGAGACGTTAAGAGCTACTGCAGCCATGACGAATGTCCTCCGTGATCCTAAAGCACGAAGCTGAAGTTTTCATTTCCATTAGTTCCACTTCCCCGAAGGGAAGCGACTTAGCACTCTCGACTTACGAGTGCTAGTTTATCAGCCAACTTTCTGGCCTGACAATAGCCTTTGTCAGCGGGATCCCGCTTTTGGCAGGTGCGGTCGGGGTGCGGATCCCCCTACTTTGGGGTCTGCTGTGGGATCATGACCTGAGTTGGGCTTGGTTGAGAAGGTGTGGATCCCGTTGTTTCAGGTGGATGCATTTACGGCGGTGCCTTTCGGCGGCAATCCGGCAGCGGTGTGTCTGCTGCCCCAGGAGTTGCCAGAGGCGCTGATGCAAGCCATTGCGGCGGAGAACAATGTATCGGAGACGGCTTTTTTACTTCCCCAGGGATCCCAGGGCGAGGTTCCCCACTATGGTCTGCGCTGGTTTACTCCCACCACCGAGGTGAATCTCTGTGGCCACGCCACCTTGGCCAGCGCCTATGTGCTGTTGACGGAGGTGCATCCCCAGGCGGAGAGGGTAGCCTTTTCCACCCGCAGTGGCCTGTTGCAGGTGCGGCGGCAAGGGGATCGCCTGGCCA
>NZ_JANSIO010000323.1:0-7972 GCF_047462195.1 Synechococcus sp. R3-13
CCGGCTTTGATAGGAGAGGGTGTGGTCATTGGGGCGTCCCACCTGCTTCCAGATCAGCCGCACGCAGGCTTCCATTTCCCGTTGGTAGGGATCCCCGGCCTCGGTGACATAGCTTTCGGGAATGCCATGGGCGCTGAACAGCACATGCACCCCTTCGGGCTCGGCAAATCCATCCAACTGTTCCCGAATTGCTCTGGCCATCGCCTGCACGTACTGAGGCTGATCGTACCAGGAGCAGATCTGGCAGCGCTCGATGCATGCCAGCTCCGGATCTTCAGCCCAGAGCCGATCCAGCAGCTTAAAGCTGGATCCCGTCGTGCTGATGGAATACTGCGGGTAAAGCGGCAGCACCACCAAGCGGGTGATCCCATCCGACTTGATCTGCTGCACCACCGACTCGATCAGCGGATGCCAGTAGCGCATGGCAACATACACCGGCACGTCATAGCCCTCAGCCACCAGGTGGGCCTGCAGTTCTCGCGCTTGCTCAGCAGTAATGCGCCGCAAGGGGGATCCCCCCCCAATGGCCGCGTAGTTGCGGCGGGATTTTTCGGCCCGCAGTGTGGAGATGGCCCAGGCGAAGGCCCGCTGCAAGAAGGGAAACGGCAGCCGGATCAGCTCGGGATCGGCAAACAGATTGTAAAGAAAGGGCTGCACATCGGCCTGGGTCTCTGGCCCCCCCAAGTTCAGCAGGAGCACGCCGCTTTTGGACATAACAAAGCTCATTGCGTTGGCGGTGCGGAGCACCATGTTCTTCTTTATCCACTATCCCACAGCGGGAAAGTGACCTTAAGTTTTTTTGCAGTCTTTCTCAGCTTTCCCCTCAGGAGAAACCACCCGCACCCAAACCTACAAGTCCAATCCGGAGACTCCGTCCCGCTGTCGCGAACAAAGTCCAAAAAGGGATCCCCACCCACTGCAGGGATCCCCAGCCTTAAAACTCCACTGTCGTGCAGAGCAGCAGAGCGGTGTTAAAACTCTCGACCTCGGTAAACCCGCTGCAGGGCCGGAGTGACCGGATAGCAATCGACATCGGCCAGGCTCAACTTCAAGCGCAGCGCATTAAGAAGTCTCCAGTAGGGGGGCACAAAAGCCTTTTCAGGGATGGGTTGGACGGCAGGAGAGGGATCCCCAGGTCGGGCAACCGTCTCCATGGGGCAGCCGCGGTAGCGGAGCGGACGGGATCCGAGGTGAGCTGAGCGCAGATCTCGGCTGGGATCCACCGTCAAGCCGCGAAACTGGATCGCCCCCGGACGAGAGGCTTCCCGATAGCGCAGATAGCCTGCCCACACCTGGGCAATCCACTCCGGCAAAGCTTCGGGCCGAATGTGATAGCGCTCCGGCAACAGACGGTCGTTGAGAAAACCAATGAGCCCAGACCAAACTTGCCAGAGGAAAGCTCCGACAACGCCAGCAGCGGGAGACAATGAAATCTTCATGGTGGAAGCTGAAAAATGTAAAGAACCCAAAAAACCGGTATGCAGCCAGGATTTGCCGTTGATTATATCAGCCTGGATTCATCGGAGCGCTCACTCTGAACGTTTTGGCCTCCAGTTTTTCTGCTCACTGGAAAGCAGAAGCCGGCTTGCGGCCAAGCGCGTTGAGCCACCCAAATCCATCGACTACAATAGGCCCAAGGCTTGGGTGTTGCTTTCTCTCTCTGAATCTTTAGCTGGTGGGGATCCCAGAAGCGCACCGACAAGCCAGCTCCAGTAACCATTGCACCTATGGGGATCGACGGATTATGACCTGGCGCGGCGACATCACTCCCATCAATCGGCTGTGGGGATCCCTTCCCTACCTTTTGCCTTTGGTATCGGCTCTGCCCTTGGGCTTTTTGCCCTCTGGGTTGTTTCAATCTCTGCCAGGGCTGATCCCCATTTTTGCGCCTCTATTTCGTCTGGTGCCCCTGGCCATGGGCTGGCTGGGAATGGGGGTGTGTTTGGCTCTCCTGTTCCTGGTGATCCGCAACACCCGCGTAGCCCATTTTGTTCGCTTCAACACCATCCAGGCGCTCTTGCTCAACATTGCCTTGTTCTTGGTGCAGGTGCTGATGCAGGCGTTTGGCATGCTCTTTGGCAGCCTTGGTCTGGCGGCGATGGTCAGCATTTTGGCCACCACGGCTCTCTTGGGGGTGATTGCCATCACCGTCTACGCCTGGGTGCAAAACATTCGCGGCCACTACGCCGAGGTGCCGGTGCTCTCTGATGCCGCCTACGCCTGGATTCGCTACTAGTTGTCAAGTCCCTGCGGGTCTGGTTGCCGATTTGCCGACCTCATCGGAGCCTAAGCCAACTCTTCAGCTCTCAAGGATTGTGGGAGGCCGGGGTGCCATCGGATTCGAGTTCTAGTCGCGCCAGCAGGACAGAGTCCTTTGTTGGCCAAACCCTCACCCACCTGGACGCCTCTGGCCGAGTACAGATGGTGGAAGTAGGAGATAAGCCCACGGTTGCCCGTTTGGCCACTGCCCAAGGGCAGGTACGCATGTCAGAAACGACTTTGCAGGCTATTCTGGCCGGTCAAGGGCCCAAAGGGAATGTGGTGGAAACGGCCCGGCTGGCCGGGATCATGGCTGCCAAGCGCACCGCCGATCTGATCCCGCTGTGTCATCCTCTCCCCTTGAGCAGCGTCACCGTGGATCTGAATCCGGATCCCCATCTGCCCGGCTTTCTGATCACCGCTACAGTGAAAACCAACGCCCAAACAGGGGTGGAGATGGAGGCTTTGACAGCAGTTTCGGTGGCCGCCCTCACCCTATACGACATGGCCAAGGCCTTGGAGAAGACGATGGTGATCGAACACATCCGGCTGCTGCGCAAGTATGGGGGGAAGTCTGGGCCTTTCGAGGCAGAGGATCGGGATAACGCCGAGAAATGCTGAAAGCTTTGCAACAACCAGAGAGGGGTGTTGGGCTAGGGTTGTTGGCGGGCATTGGGGTGCTGCTCTGGCCCATGCTGCGCCAGGGCTATCCCATGACTCACTCCACTCACTTCAACCTCAGTTGGGCCTTTCAGTATCAACGACAGTTTTTCGGCGGGCAGTTTTACCCCCGCTGGCTGGAGTATTCCAACTTCGGCTACGGCAATCCTACCTTTGCCTTTTACCCCCCTCTGTGCATGGTGGCCCCTCTGCCGTTTCGCCTGCTGGAGCTGGATATGCCCGGATCCCTGGTGGCCAGCATGGGCTTGGCGATGGCGGTCTTTGGCGCAGGGCTGTATGCCCTTCTCCGGCAACTTATCCCCTGGGCTTGGGCTCTGGTTTTGGCTCTGGCGGGTATGGCCGGCCCCTATTGGCTGGTGGATATCTATCAACGGGGGGCAATGGGGGAAGTGTGGGCCATTGCTGTCTCTCCCTGGATTTTCTGGGCCTCAGTCCAGGTGATCTGCCGGCCCCAGTCCCTTTGGCCGATTGTGGCCTTGGCCATCAGCTATGGCCTGTTGGCCCTATCTCACTTGCCCACTTTGCTGGTCTTTACGCTAACTTGGCTGCCTCTGCCTTGGGTGCTGGGCCGCTGGGATCCCCTCTGGCCCAGGGTGGGGCGCTGCTACTTGGGGTTTGGGCTGGGGCTGGGGTGGACGGCGTTTTATCTGCTGCCAGCCTTTTGGGATCAGCGCCTCATCCAGGTGGAGTTGGTGAATTTTGTCGAAGAGTACATGCCCCAACATCGCCTGATGCTGAGTGGGCTGACCCAGCTCCAGCCACAACTGACGCAGCACTGGTTTGAAAGCGGCCTGGTAGGGTACTGGCTCTGGATGGTAGCCGTTGTCTTGGGTGTTGGAATCCTGATTCTCCCAACTTGGCTGGCCCGCAGGACAAGGGGGATGACCCCAATCCATTCCGCTCGTGCTGGCGAGACGGAGTCCCATGGTGCCTTAGAATCCTCTGCTCCCCTGGCCAAAGCCATCCTGCTCTACAGCTTGGGGGCCAGCTTGGTGGCCCTGCTGATGATGACGGATTTGCTGGGTTGGCTCTACGAGTGGATTTTGCCCCTGCGGCGCATTCAGTTTTCTTGGCGCTGGATGGCGGTGACGGCGGTAACCGTGCCCTGGCTGTTGGGATCCCTGGCCGCCTGGGGGTGGGGACAAAAGGGCTGGAGGATCCTCTTGATTGTGGGGATAGGTCTGGCCATGGGGATACAAAGCTGGCAGGGCTGGCAGGTCTTGTCCAGAGCCTGGTTTGACCCCCAGACCATCCAAACTTTTCAAGAGCTGTCTGCCGCCAAGCCATTTCCCAATGAGCCCCAGCAGCGACCGGGCATCGCTTTTCTTCACTGGCACTGGATCTTTCCCGATGGGCTGGCGCTGGTGGATGTGCTGGAATACCGACCTCGCCAAGCAACTCTGCCCATGCCGCCCCCAGAGGTGGATCCGCTGCTGCGGTGGCAGGGGGACGTAGTGGATTTTGGACAAGAGCAAGGCAATCTGGAGCCACTGTTGGAAGTGGAACGGTGGAGCTATGGCTATCGTCGTTTTCGGGCCGTTAACCCCACTGCTCAGGACCGATGGGTAGTCCTGCGCACGTTTTACTACCCTGCTTGGCGGGTACAGGTGGATGGTCGCCTCACATCTGCCGAGCACAATGGACTGGGGCTGTTGCAGGTGCGGATCCCGCCGGGGGATCATCGCGTGCAGGTGCGCTATCTGGGTACTGCAGCCGAGTGGATGGGGTGGATCTTGACCGGCCTGACGGGGGTGCTGCTGGTGAAGCTGCGGCGGCTGCTCCGCCTGCTGGGTTTGAACGGAGCGCAGAGACAAGAAACTCCAGAGGAGGTAACAGCATGCTGAGTCGCGTGGCCGATTCCATCTACTGGCTCAACCGCTACGTGGAGCGCGCCGAGAACATCGCCCGCTTCATCGATGTCAATCTCAACCTCATCCTAGACTTGCCCAGCGGTCCCGCCCAGCAGTGGGATCCCATTGTCTACACCACTGGGGATCAGGAGCTGTTTTACCAACGCTATGGCCAGGCAACCCAAGAAACAGTCATCCAGTTCCTGGCTTTTGATAGGGATTACCCCAACTCCATCCTTTCCTGTTTGCGGCTGGCGCGGGAAAATGCCCGCTCTGTGCGGGAGGTCATTTCTTCAGAAATGTGGGAGCGGGTCAACCGCTTTTATTTGATGGTCAAAGAAGCGGCTCAGCAAGGCCCCCACCTGAGTCAGCTCCATGATTTTTTCACGGAAGTGAAGCTGGCCAGCCACCTATTCGCCGGGGTGATGGATGCCACCATGACCCACGGGGAAGGTTGGCACTTTGGCCAGATTGGCCGTCTTTTGGAGCGGGCAGACAAAACGGCGCGCATTTTGGACGTTAAGTATTTTATCTTGCTGCCCTCTCTGCAGTATGTGGGTACGGCTTTGGATGAGTTGCAGTGGATTGCTTTGCTGAAGTCGGCCAGTGCTTATGAAATGTACCGGAAATACAGCCGCCAGCACCGCATCAATCCCAGAGAGGTGGCCTCTTTCCTGATTTTGGATCGGCAATTTCCCCGCTCTATTCAGTTTTGTCTTATTCACGCAGATCGATCCCTGCACCAAATCACCGGCACCCCAGCCGATACCTGGCGGGATCCCAGCGAGCGAGCTTTGGGCCGCCTGCGTTCTGAGCTGGACTACCTGACCATCGACGATATTATGGAGCAGGGCTTACATGAGTTTCTCGACAAATTGCAGCTACAAATGAACCATGTTGGCGATTGTATCTACGAAACTTTCTTTGCCACTCGCCCCTTGCAACCGTCTGAATCCCCTCTACTCTCTCAACGTCAAGCCCAACTGACATGAACGGCCTCGACTCTAAATGCAACGAGAAAAACAGGACACCTGGCCAATTGGGCTGGATCGGCAGCCGACGGGAGTAGATGAGGCAGCCTTTATTGCCGCCAATGCCACACTGATCGGCGATGTCCAACTTGCGGAAGCGGTGAGCATCTGGTACGGGGCCATCTTGCGGGGGGATCTCTCGCCCATTGTCATTGGCCGCCGCAGCAATATCCAAGATGGAGCCATTCTGCACGGGGATCCCGGACAGCCGACCCTGGTTGGCGAGGAAGTGACCATAGGCCATCGAGCAGTCATCCACAGTGCCCACATCGAGGGGGGATGTCTGATCGGGATTGGGGCCATTATCTTGAACGGGGTCACCATCGGGGCAGGCAGCATGGTGGGAGCTGGAGCAGTGGTCACCCGGTCTGTGCCACCTCGCTCTTTGGCGGCGGGGATCCCGGCTAAGGTTATCCGCACCCTCACCGAGGAAGAGGTCAAGCAACTGGGCCTTCACGCCCAGCACTACGTGGATCTGGCGCTTCAACATGCCAGCCGCTTTGGCCGGTGGAGCAGAGGTTCGGGCGAGCGGCTCTGAACCTATTTTGCAAGCCGTCTCTCAACAGCCGGGATCCGCGCAGAGCACCCAGGTATCTTTGCTGCCGCCCCCCTGGGAGGAGTTCACCACCAGAGATCCCTTCTTGAGGGCGACGCGGGTCAGCCCCCCTGGGTGAACGTAGATCTCTTTGCCGTAGAGGATATAGGGCCGCAAGTCCACATGACAGGGTTCTAGACGGGGGCCTTCTCCCCGATCCACCAAGGTGGGCACGCGAGAAAGGCACAGGGTGGGTTGGGCGATGTAGTTGCGCGGCTGGGCGCGGATTTTCTCGGCAAAAGCAGACCGCTCTGCCGGTGTAGCCTGGGATCCCATCAGCATGCCATAGCCGCCTGACTCGTTGGCTGCCTTCACCACCAGCTTGTCCAGGTTTTCCAGTACGTACGCCTGATCCTTAGGATCCCAGCAGAGGTAGGTGGGCACGTTGGGCAAAATGGCCTCTTCTCCCAGGTAGTAGCGGATCATCTGCGGCACATAGGCGTAGATCACCTTGTCGTCCGCCACCCCCGTTCCCAAAGCGTTGGCGATCGCCAGCCGCCCCGACCGATAAACCTCAAACAGGCCCGGAACCCCCAGTAGAGAATCGGGGCGAAAGGCCAGCGGATCGATGAAGTCATCGTCGATGCGGCGGTAGATCACATCCACCCGCTGCAGCCCTTTGGTGGTGCGCATTTGCAAATAGCCATCGGCCACCACCAGATCCCGCCCTTCCACCAGCTCCACCCCCATCTGCTGGGCGAGGAAAGAATGCTCGAAGTAGGCGGAGTTGTAGATGCCGGGGGTGAGCACCACCACCGTTGGGTTGGCTAGGTGCGGCACCAGGTTAAGCAGAGTATCCAACAAATGGCTAGGGTAGTCGTCCACCGGGCGGATCCCCATGGTGTTGAACAGGGAGGGAAAGGTGCTTTTCATCACCCGCCGATTTTCCAGCACATAAGAGATTCCCGACGGACAGCGCAGGTTGTCTTCCAGCACGTACCAAGTTCCGTCCCGATCCCGCACCAGGTCGGTGCCGGTGACGTGGCACCAAATTCTCCCCGGTGGGTTGAGCCCCACACAGGGCCGCAGAAATCCCTTGGCCGTTTCGATCAGCTCGGCAGGGATCACCCCATCCTTAAGGATCTTCTGGTCGTGATAGACATCGTCGATGAACAGGTTGAGGGCGTGGATGCGCTGCTTAAGGCCCTTCTCCAGCCGCTGCCACTCGGAAGCCGAGACGATGCGGGGAATGATGTCAAAGGGGAAAATTCGCTCCGTGCCCTGGCTATCGCCATAGACGTTGAAGGTCACCCCCATCTGAAAGAGGGCCGCCTGTGCTGCCGCTTGCCGCTGCTGCAGTTCCCCTTCTTCCAGAGAATGAATGCGCTCAATCAACGGGATCGCCTCAGGACGGGGCTGGTTACGCCCCAAAAACAGCTCGTCGTAAAACCCCTCGCCCGGGTCGTAGGCATCAAAACGCACGTCTGGGATCCCTGGAACGCTATCATCTTCTTCTACTTCTTCTACTGTTGGCGGCTCTGGATCTGCATAGTGTGCTTTCAGCTACTTTTAGCCTGGTAAAAAGAAAGGACTCCGTCCCGCTGACGCGAAAGGAC
>NZ_JANSIO010000323.1:7982-9063 GCF_047462195.1 Synechococcus sp. R3-13
GAACAGTGGGTTGGCCAAACCAGGGGGGGAGCTCTAGGGATCCACCACCTCAAAGGCCCACAGACCTCGCTCAGCAGGGATCCGGTGCAACCGTCCGCTGGGAAAACGCCGTTGCAGTTCTGCCCCTTGCTGATCCCATACCCACTCGTTCATGAACAGGGTAAACGGTGGCTCCAGCGCCTGGATGGGCAACACCTCAGGGGAAAACACCGCTACCTTTTGTTCCCGTCCGGCAAAAAATTGGATCCAGCTTTGCCAATAGTGGGGTTCCCCCCAGCCGAAATAGGGGTAGGCAGCGCTGGCGGCCAGATAGAAGCGGTAGTCGGGATCCCCTTGGCGAGCTGCCACATAGCGCCCGGTAGCCCCCACATCATTGCCTTGAGTCCAGCCTTTGTGGACAAAGTCTCCAAAAATGGCCAGGTTCCACCCCCCAATCAGCAGGATTGCCCCCGCCATCGCCGCCGCCGGCAGCCAACTCCCGGTCCGGGATCCCCAGCGTTCCAGGAGACCTGCCAGCACTTGGATCCCTTCCAAGGTTAGATAGGCTACAAAGGGCAGGATCACCAGCAGGCGGGTGTAGTTGGGGGCTTTGGTGATGGCCAAGCTAAACAGCAGGTAGAGAAATAGGAAGCTGCCGATACAGAGCCAGTCGTGGGGCTGGCTGCGCTTCTTGAAAAGGCGGTAGAGGCCGGATCCCAGCCCCAGCCAGATCAAAGCCCCCGTCAAGGGATCCACAAAAGCATGGCCGTAGTTGGGATAGATGTAGCCGCGGTCGTGCTGGCCGGGGTCGTTGAACATACTCAGGCCGTTGAAGATGTTGCGCCAGACCGCCTCCTCTGGCGTAGCCGCATTCACCCACATCTGTTGTAACGCCCGCCCTTCCGGGAAAAAGAGAAATTGTTGGCGAGAGTACTCGGCGCTCACCGCAGGTGCTGTGACCGTGGCCACCAGAATGGGCCCAGCCACCAGAAAAAAGCCCAGCGCCGCGGGCACCGTCAGCTTAGCCAGGACCCAGAGGGAATTAGCTTGCTTGTTTTCTCCTCGGAGATCCTCCCGGCCCAGGAGCAGGTACAGAACTCCA
>NZ_JANSIO010000324.1:0-1685 GCF_047462195.1 Synechococcus sp. R3-13
CCCCTGGAGATCATCAACACCTTTTTGCTGGACGGCATGAAGGAGGTGGGGGAGCTGTTCGGTGCCGGCAAGATGCAACTGCCCTTTGTGCTGCAGTCGGCAGAAACCATGAAAGCGGCGGTGAAATACCTGGAGCCCTTCATGGAAAAGGTGGGAGGGGAAGTGTGCAAAGGCACTCTTTTGATTGCCACCGTCAAGGGGGATGTCCACGACATCGGCAAAAACTTGGTGGACATCATCCTCACCAACAACGGCTACAAAGTCATCAACCTGGGCATCAAGCAGCCGGTGGAGAACATCATCGAAGCCTATGAAAAGTACAAGGCCGACTGCATTGCCATGAGCGGCCTGCTGGTGAAATCCACGGCCTTTATGAAAGAGAATTTGGAGGTGTTTAACGAGCGGGGCATCACCGTGCCGGTCATCCTAGGAGGGGCGGCCCTTACCCGCCGCTTTGTGGAAGAAGACTGCCGCCAGACCTACAAAGGCCAGGTGATCTATGGCCGCGACGCCTTCGTCGATCTCCACTTTATGGATCGGCTGATGCAGGCCAAGGCTGCTGGCCGCTGGGATGACCGGCTGGGTTTTCTGGACGACCTAGAGCAGGGATCCCCCTCTGCCAATGGCCAGAAAGAGGCTTCTTGGGTTCCAGAGGAAACGGATCCCAGCCTGCCCCCTGCGGAGACCACCGTGGGAGCTGCTCCCGCCCTCACCCTCTCCGAGTCCCAAGACACCCGCCGCTCTGAAGCCGTTGCCCTGGAGACCGAGCGACCCATCCCGCCTTTCTGGGGATCCAAACTTCTCACCTCAGATCAGATCCCTTGGCCAGAGGTCTTCTTCTACATCGACAAGCAGGCCCTGGTAGCCGGCCAGTGGCAGATTCGCAAGCCCCGCGACCAGTCGGCGGAGGAGTTTGCCGAGTTTATCGCCACCCAGGTGGAGCCGGTGATCGAGCGCTGGAAAGAGCGGATCCTGGCTGAGGATCTGCTGCACCCCCAAGTGGTCTACGGCTATTTCCCGGCGCAGGCGGAAGGAAACACTCTAATCCTGTTCGACCCGGCCAGCTTCCCGGAGCTGTTTGCCCTGGAGCCAGGCTCCACCACCTATTTCCAACTGCCCACGGTAGAGCGCCCGCAACTCTCTCCAGGGGTGCGGGAATTGGCCCGCTTCACCTTCCCCCGCCAAAAGAGCGGCCACCGCTACTGTATCGCTGACTTCTTTGCCGATCGCTCCACTGGCCTAGTAGATGTCTTCCCCATGCAGGCGGTTACGGTGGGCCCAGAGGCCACCGCCTATGCCCAGCGCCTGTTTGCCGAAGGCCAGTACACCGACTACCTGTATTTCCACGGCCTGGCTGTGACCCTGGCGGAAGCCCTGGCGGAATGGTGCCATGCCCGCATCCGGCGGGAGCTGGGGTTCGGCCACGAAGATAGCCCCGACATCCGCAAGATCCTGCACCAGGGCTATCGGGGATCCCGCTACAGCTTCGGCTATCCCGCCTGCCCCAACATCGCCGACCAACGGGTTCTGCTGCAGGTGCTCCAGGCCGAGCGCATTGGCCTCACCATGGACGAAAGCGATCAATTGGATCCGGAACAGTCCACCACCGCCATCGTTGCTTACCATCCGGCAGCCCGCTACTTCAACACTTAGGCTTAGCTTGTCGGGGTGTGGGGGTAGCTAAG
>NZ_JANSIO010000325.1:0-9201 GCF_047462195.1 Synechococcus sp. R3-13
GGGGCCACTACAGCCGCCAACGGGATCCAACGGCGAACAAGGCGTTGAACAGAAGGAAAGATAGGCATTGTGCAAAGCTCCTGAGCCAATAGGTCTACGCCAGGGATCTTAACAGTTCTTCATTAAGATTCTGTTAAGAGGCAATGGAGAGGGTCTTCCCTGCAAACCGAGTTCATACTGATGCCTCCTGCCAGTCCAGCCGCTCCAGGGTGCGGGCCCGCTCCAAAGCCTGTTCAAAGCTCTCCAGCCTGGGCGAGATCACCAGCGGATGGCCTACGTGGGCTTGAACCGCCTCCTGGGTCTTCAGACCGTTGCCAGTAATGTAGGCTACTGTAACCGCCTCGGGATCAAGTTGGCCGGACTCTGCTAGGCGTTTGAGCACGGCAATGGTGGTGCCGCCGGCGGTTTCGGTGAAGATGCCTTCGGTCTCGGCCAAAAGCTTGATGCCGGCAACAATCTCCGGATCGGCAGCCGTCTCGATCTGGCCGCCGGTTTTGCGGGCGATCTCCAGGGCGTAGATCCCGTCGGCAGGGTTGCCGATGGCGATGGACTTGGCGATGGTATTGGGCTTAACAGGGCTGACAAAGTCCCGTCCCTCGCGGAAGGCTTGGGCAATGGGCGAACATCCCTGCGCCTGGGCGCCGTGGAAGGTGACCGGCTTATCCGCCACCAGCCCCACCTTCACAAACTCCTGGAAGCCTTTGTAAACCTTGGTGTACAGGGATCCCGAGGCCAATGGGATCACCACCTGATCCGGCAGTTGCCAGCCCAGTTGCTCCACCACCTCGTAGGCCAGGGTTTTGGAGCCTTCCGAGTAGTAGGGGCGCAGGTTGATATTGACGAAGCCCCAGCCGTAGCGATCCGCCACCTCGGCGCAGAGGCGGTTCACCTGGTCGTAGTTGCCCTCCACCGCCATGACGGTGGGGTTGTAAATCAGGGATCCCAGCACCTTGCCCGCTTCTAAGTCCGCCGGGATGAAGATGGTGCAGTCCAAGCCGGCGTGGGCGGCAATAGCAGCGGTGGAGTTGGCCAGATTGCCCGTGCTGGCGCAGGAAACGGTGGTAAAACCCAGCTCCTTGGCGCGGGTCAGCGCCACCGACACCACCCGATCCTTGAAGCTAAGGGTGGGCATGTTGACGGCATCGTTCTTGATGTAAAGATTTTTTAACCCCAGCCGCCGACCCAGCCGCTCCGCTTTGATCAGAGGGGTCAGGCCCGTGCCCACATCAATGGGCTTCTCAGAAGTCACCGGCAGAAAAGGCCGATAGCGCCAGATGGAATGCGGCCCGGCCTGGATGCTCTGCCGGCTGACGCTGTGCCTCAGCCAGTCGTAGTCATAAACCACTTCCAGGGGGCCGAAACACAGCTCACAAACATGCTTGGCGACCGGCTCATACTCGGCGCCACACTCCCGACAGCGCAAACGGCTGAAGCCCACCTTGGAGCTGTGCAAGGCAGAGGCCAACGGGGAATCGGCAGGGCTGAGCGGGCGTTCGGAAAGAGTTTGGGACATGGGCAGCCTCAAGGTGAAGGAAAGGGTGGGCGCTGGATTGAACTTACCTATCGTTGGGGGGAATCTTATCACCCGCAATCTGCCGCGTCAACTAAACCCGACTAAAATAGTCTGGATTAGATCCGGTTGAGGATAATGGAATCGGTGCTTGGCTCTCTCAGGCGGGCTGTCTGGTGTTTGTATGAGCCGCAACATCCCTTGGGCGACTCTGCCCTTTCCTCTGGGATCCCCTGCTATCGGCAGCCTTGGGGGAGCTGATCCCAGCGCCCTGAGGTCTCTTCAACTCTTCAATCAGGTGACTTAGGCTGGGAACTGAGCCTCTACCCAACTTTATTTCCCAGGGCAACAGAAAACTTTCCCTACTGCTCTGCCTGCCTCAGGCCGGTCGCAAATAACCCTATCCGTTGCCGCCATCGCTAAGCTGGATAAGCGAGCTGAAATAACCTGAAAATTAAAAGACCGGGGATCCCGGCTATTCATTTTGGAATTGCCACCCTATGCTCAGAGTTGGACGGGACAGCATTGATTTTCTCGATCACTACGATGTGGTGGTGGTCGGCGGGGGGCACTCCGGCTGCGAGGCAGCGTTGGCAGCAGCGCGGCTGGGCTGCAACACCCTCATGCTGACATTGAATCTGGACAAGATCGCCTGGCAACCCTGTAACCCCGCCGTCGGCGGCCCGGCCAAATCGCAACTGGTACACGAAATCGATGCCCTCGGCGGCGAGATGGGCAAAATCACCGACCGCACCTATTTACAGAAGCGGGTGCTCAACCGCTCGCGGGGGCCGGCGGTGTGGGCGCTGCGGGCACAAACCGACAAACGGGAATATGCGCGGGTGATGCGCTCGGTGGTGGAAAACCAGCCCAACCTGACGATTCGCGAGGGCACCGTTACCGATTTGGTGCTGGGGCGCAACGATGAGATTGTCGGCGTGGTCACCCACTTTGGCACCATCTTCGGCTGTCGGGCGGTGATCCTGACCACCGGCACGTTTTTGGGGGGGCGCATCTGGATTGGCCGTCACTGGCAATCTGCCGGACGAGCGGGGGAGTTTGCGGTGGAAGGGCTGACAGACACCCTGCACCAACTGGGCTTGGAGACGGGTCGGCTGAAAACCGGCACCCCCGCCCGTGTGGATCGGCGCAGCGTGGATTTTTCCGTCATGGAGCGGCAACCGGGGGATCCCGATGTGCGCTGGTTTAGCTTCGACCCCGAGGTGTGGGTGCCAAGGGAGCAGATGGATTGCTACTTGACCCGCACCACCCCAGAGACCCACCGCATCATCCGGGAAAATCTCCACGAAACCCCTGTCTATGGCGGCTGGGTGGAGGCCAAAGGGCCCCGCTACTGCCCCAGCATCGAAGACAAGATTGTCCGCTTTGCCGACAAGGAAAGCCATCAGATTTTTATTGAGCCGGAAGGGCGGGATCTGCCGGAGCTCTACATCCAGGGGTTCTCCACGGGGATGCCTGAGAAAATCCAGATCCAGATGTTGCGCTCCTTGCCTGGCCTGGAGCGGTGCGTCATGCTGCGGCCTGCCTATGCGGTGGAATACGACTATCTGCCGGCCACCCAGCTCTACCCCACTCTGATGACCAAAAAGGTGCAGGGGTTGTTTTGCGCCGGCCAGATCAACGGCACCACCGGCTACGAAGAGGCGGCAGCTCAGGGGCTCATAGCCGGGATCAACGCCGCCCGCCTGGTTCAAGGCAAGCCCCTGGTCACCCTGCCGCGGGAGTCCAGCTACATCGGCACCCTCATCGACGATCTCTGCACCAAAGAACTGCGGGAGCCCTACCGCATGCTCACCAGCCGCTCCGAATACCGCCTCATCCTGCGCTCCGACAATGCCGACCAACGGCTCACCCCCCTGGGGCGAGAATGGGGCTTGATCGATGACCGGCGCTGGGCCCTGTTCCAAGCCAAGCAAGCGCGCATTGCCGCAGAAATCGAGCGCCTGGAAACGCAGCGGGTGAAGGCCCACGACCTGGCCGGCATCCAACTAAGCCAACTGACGGGGCAGGGGATCAAGGGATCCGCCACTCTGGCCGAGATCTTGCGCCGCAACCAGATTCACTACTCCGATCTCCTGGAACTGGGGCTGGGGGATGCGGAGCTGGATCCCTTTGAGCAGGAAGCAGCGGAAATTGCCGTCAAATACAGCGGCTACATCCAGCGGCAGCAAAGCCAAATCGAGCAGGTGAGCAAGCAGTACCATCGCCCCTTGCCTCCTGACCTCGACTACCAGGCCATCCCCACCCTATCCAAAGAGTCGCGGGATAAGCTCTCGGCGGTGCGCCCGCTAACCGTGGGCCAGGCAGCCCGCATTGGCGGTGTCAACCCCGCCGACATCAATGCCCTGCTGATCTACCTGGAAGTGAGGCAACGTCAGAGGACGGCTGCGGCAGATCCCGTCTGTTCTTCTGTATGAGCTCCGCCCCCACCCAGGTAGAGGGAAGGGATCCCTTCTAGGGGCATGCGCGAGGCCACCCCCAGCTCCAGCGGCGAGACCTCCCCTCTCAGCCAATGGCAGAGCCCAGCCGCCCCGATCATGGCCGCATTGTCGGTGCAGAGGGCTAGAGGCGGGATCACCACCCGCAACCCCCTTTGCCGGGCTGCTTCTGTGAGGCGGGCCCTCAGCTCCCGATTGGCAGCTACCCCTCCCGTCAGCAGCAGCGTCGAGAGGCCCAGCGCCTCGGCACAGGCCACCGCTTTTTGGGCAAGTGCACCGGTCAGGCGGGCTTGAAAGCTGGCGGCAATATCGGCAATGGGCAACTCCTGGCCTTGCTGCTGCAACTGCTGGACTAGGCGCAACACCGCCGTTTTCAGGCCGCTGAAGCTTGTGTCGTAGGGATGCTCCACTTTGCCCTCGGGCAGGGGAAAGCGCTGCGGATCCCCCTGCTGGGCCCAACGGTCGATCTGCGGCCCCCCCGGGTAGCCCAGCCCCAACAGCCGCGCCACCTTATCAAATGCCTCGCCGGCAGCATCGTCGCGGGTGCGGCCCACCGTCTGGTAGTCCCCGTAGTCCTTCATCCAAATCAGGCTGGTATGGCCTCCCGATACCAAAAGGCATAGGCAGGGGGGGCGCAAATCGGGCTCTGCCAAGAAGCCGCTGAAGAGATGGCCCTCCAGATGATGTACCCCGATCAGGGGCTTGTCGTAAAGCAAAGCCAGGGTCTTGGCCCCCATCAGCCCCACCAGCAGGGATCCCACCAGGCCCGGCGCACAGGTTACGGCAATGGCATCTACCTCGGCCACCTCCAATCCTGCCTGTTGCAGAGCCCTCTCCAGCACAAAGGGCAAGGTTTCCACATGCTGCCGTGAGGCCACCTCCGGCACCACCCCCCCGTAAGCAGCATGAAGGTCGATTTGGCTGGCCACCACGGAGCTGAGCTGCCGTGGGGCAAACCCCGGCCAGGCTGCATCCGCCGCCACCACAGCCACAGCCGTTTCGTCACAACTGGTTTCGATGGCAAGGACGCGGGGCATGGGAGAGCAGGCTGGGCAAAAGGGATAGGAGAGCTTTGGGATACTTGAGATACTTGAATTAAGAATTGTGTGAGCTAAAACCCGGGATCCGTCGGGGCGAGGCGCTCAGGAGTATGATACTAACCGTTTGGTGCCTGTTTCTGCACTTAGCATCCCTTAGCATTTGGACAGATCTTAGACCCCTACCTCAAGGACACATCCTGCTATGCGAACCTTTTTAAGCCTTCTTTTGGCCCTTTGCATTGCGCTTGGCCTCGCCCAATCTGTGCAGGCAGAGCCCTTGATCGGTCTGAAACCTTGCAGCGAAGTTCCCGCCTTTCAGGCCCTGATGAACGAACGCCTGAGCAGCCTAGAGGAGAAGATCCTCAACGCCAGCCCTGCTATGGCTCCCGTCTACCAGCAAAAGCTGGCCCAAACCAGCAAGCGCTTTGAGCGCTACAGCAAGCTGCTCTGCGGCGAAGAGGGCCTGCCCCACCTGGTTACAGATGGTCGGTTGAACCATGCGGGCGAGTTTCTCATCCCCGGTCTGCTCTTCCTGTATATTGCCGGTTGGCTGGGCTGGGCGGGGCGTTCTTACCTGATCGCGGTTCGGGATGAGGATAGCCCCGAAATGAAAGAAAGCCTGATCGATGTACCGCTGGCGCTGCGGTGTTTCCTCACGGCTTTGGCTTGGCCTGCTGCTGCTTTCAAGGAGATTGCCAGTGGCGAAATTCGAGAGCCGGAAGCGGCTGTGCCCATCTCGCCCCGCTGAGGAGCTGAGCCCGGCTTTCTAACTCGATTTATTTAACTTTTGAGAGGCGTCTATGGCTGATTTCACCAAGTTTCTCACCACTGCTCCGGTGGCATTTATCCTGTTTTCCAGCTTTGTTTTTGCCCTGTTCATCGAGATCAATCGCTTCTTCCCCGACATTTTGACGTTCTGAGTGTAGGCCAGGGATCCCCAGCGCAACCTACGCCCGGTGGGATCCCTGCTTTTTTAGGCTTTTTTCCATCCTCCTTTGAACTGGACACAGAGTTGCTGAAATGGTCGAACCCAATGCCGATCCTGCTCCGTTGAATAGGTTGAACATGAATAAGGGATACGTCACCGTCCCTGAGGGAGATCCGCAAATTGGGGATCTCTGGACACCGATCAACCACGCGCCTGTTGTCCGGCTGTTGATCGACTGGCTGCCCATCAACCGACCGGGATTGAGTTCCATTTGGCGGGGCTTGGAAATCGGTATGGCCCACGGCTATTGGCTGGTAGGCCCCTTTGCCAAGCTGGGGCCGCTGCGCAACGAGCCCATCGGTCTGCTGAGCGGCTTTTTGGGAGCCTGTGGCCTGATCTTGATTCTGACGGCGGCCCTTTCTCTCTACGGCACTGTCACTTCGCAGCGCAACATAGGGCCGGTAGGGGGATCCCAATCTTGGAGCGAATTGGCCGCTGGCTTTTTGGTAGGGGGTATGGGGGGGGCGGTCGTCGCCTACCTGCTTTTGCTGAATGCAGATCTCCTTGTCCCCGCATCTTAACTGGAGCTATTGGCCATCCGTTGGATCATCCACAACGTCTTTAATCGCTTCTCGAGCATCCTCGACTCCAGGGTGGGTGGCTGCCTTTGTTTGCTCGGCCTTACCTTCCAGCCTTTCACGCTGATCGCTGGCCAGCTCACCCACAATTTCCTGGATTTTGCTCTCCAGATTCTTGGCAGTGGCTCCAACTTGCTTTTCAAGGCTCATAACATCGGCCCCTTCACCGGCTTTGCCCTGTCTACTCGATAGCACCTTTTCTCTTTGGGCCTCGTGATCCAAATCACCTGCAAGGCAGCAAAGAGGGTGGGTCGGGCTGGCAGACCAGAGGAAGCTTGTCTTAGCATGGACTGAATTCTGCAATGAGCCGATAACAGCGGTTCTAGAGATTTTTCTGCCTATCTTTCGTGAGCTGCTGTGAACGATCTGCTGTCCGAACCCACTTCTGAAAGGCTCTCCTTAGCCGAGATCCGTCGCCTATCGCCCGCAGCCTTGGCCTACTTGGGAGACGCCATTTACGAACTGCATGTGCGGCGGCAACGGCTATTTCCTCCGGATCGACTGGAGCGCTATCATCAGCAGGTGGTGAGGCGGGTGCGCGGCTCGGCTCAGGCCAAGTTGCTGTTGGCCCTGTTGCCCCATCTCAACCCCGAAGAGCAGGAAATTGTCCGCTGGGGTCGCAATGGCTGCGGTCGCCCACCCCGGCATCTGCCTCTGGCCGATTACCAAAACGCCAGCGGCCTGGAAACAGTTCTGGGCTATCTCTACCTGGCCAATCCCGAACGGCTGCGCCATATCCTCGCCCTCACTGATGTTTTGGCTGAGACCCTAGGCGAGTGGGAAGGTTAGGATAGTCTTTCCGTCTTTCCATCTTCCACGCCCATGCCCAAGACTTCTCAGCGCAAACCTGCTTCACGGCTGTCTCGCTCGGGCAAACTGCAGCCGCGAAGGGCAGGGCAATCCGTTAGCAAGCGGGTACAGCGGCCCAAACGCCGAGACGGGGATCCCAAGCTTGCCCTCCGAGAGGCTCCAGTGAAGCCCATCCGTCGCGACGCGCAACGGCAGTGGCCCCAAGGCAAGATGGCTCCTCAACCAGTAGGCGAGCTGGATCCCGGCCTCTCCACTGGCGAGACAGGGATCTTGCCAGGGGAAGTTCAGCCTCAGGCCGACGGGAATCCGGAGACCGAGCTGGAGCAAGAGATTATCTACGGTCGCCAGACAGTACTGGCTGCTTTGAAAAGTCAAGCCACCCTCAATCGGGTTTGGATCTTGCCGAAGTTGCGCTACAGCCCCCAATTTTTGTCTCTGTTGGAAGAAGCCAAAGCGCGGGGCACCGTTATCGACGAAGTGTCTCCAAAGCGGCTGAACGCCCTCACGGCTGGCGCCAACCACCAGGGTATCGCTGCCCAAGCCACGCCTTATCAGTACGTGGCCCTGGAGGATTTGGTGGAAAGAAGCCGGCAGGCCAGCCCCAATCCAGTGCTGGTAGTCCTAGACGGGATCCAGGATCCCCATAACTTGGGAGCCATTGCCCGTAGCGTAGAAGCTTTTGGCATGCAAGGGATGGTGATCCCACAACGGCGGGCAGCAGGGGTAACCTCGACGGTGATGAAGGTAGCGGCAGGAGCCCTCTCCACCTTGCCGGTGGCGCGGGTGGTGAATTTGAATCGGGCTTTGGAATACCTCAAAGAGCAGGGGTTTTGGGTTTATGGCACCACCAGCCGAGGGACTGACCTCATCTATAGAGCCGATTTTCAACGGCCCATTGCCTTGGTGGTGGGATCCGAGGGGGAAGGGATTAGCCTGCTCACACAGCGCCATTGTGACCAACTGCTGTCCATTCCCTTGGCAGGCCGTACTGAAAGCTTGAATGCTTCTGTGGCCGCCGGCATTGCCCTCTACGAAATCCACCGGCAGCGCTCTCCCCACCACCTCAAACGCCCTGAGGTTGATACATTCCTCAACAAATCGTCAATAAAAGTAGTAGAATCTAGGGGATTGCAAAAGGACATCCAATGATTGCTAGACTTAATAATGGGGGATGGATCCCGTGAGCAACCCTTTGGTCAGTCTGTTGGATAAGCTGCGCGGCCTGTCGGTCTGGATCGAGATCACCACCGAGGACTGCACCTACTACTACGGCCCCTTCTCCGATGAAGCTGAGGCGGAGCGGCTCAAAGGCCACTACATCGCCGACCTGCAAAAGGAAGGAGCCAAAAAGATCCAGGCTCTGGTGAAGAAGATGCGCCAGCCACAGTCTCTGACGGTGACCCGTACTCCGTCGGGAGCCCGTTCCTGATGTCTGCTACGGCTTATCAAGTAACCCTTCATCACCGCGGCCAAACCTACCGCTTCCCCGCCTCTGCGGATCAGACGCTTCTACAAGCTGCTCTGGAGCACGGGATAGAGCTGCCTTCCTCTTGTCAGGCGGGGGTTTGCACCACCTGTGCGGGGCGGCTGAGGTCGGGATCCGTGACTCAGACAGAGGCAATGGGGATTGGCCCAGAACTGCAGGCCCAAGGGTTTGTGCTGCTGTGTGTAGCCTATGCTACCTCCGATTTGGAGGTGGAGACCGATCAAGAGGAAGAGGTTTACCGTTTGCAGTTTGGCTCCTAACCGTGCCGGATTTCTGTTCAGGTCTACTTGTTAGCTTATGGGGGTGTGGGGGTAGCTAAGCCCCGCACTG
>NZ_JANSIO010000326.1:0-3144 GCF_047462195.1 Synechococcus sp. R3-13
GGGGGTAAACACCCGCGAGGCCGATTCTTCTGGCAGGCGGGCCATGAGCTTGTACACCGCTTCTTGGCTAAACTGGGAGCCCTGATCCTGGCTGAGAAGCTGCGTGATATCCTGCTCGGTGCCCAGAACTTTTTCAATACGCAAGCCTGGCCGCCAAGCGTAGAGGATCTCATCCACCGCCCAGTCCAGGGGGTCGTTCACCATCACCGTGAGAGTGTTCTGATCCGTCCAGGCCAAGGGATAGAACAGGTGACGCATCATCACCTCAGGATCAAACTGTTTGCTCAAAGCTGGATCTCGATGAAGCAGCCCTGTCCCTATCAATTCAGACACTGTCGGATACCCTAACAACTGAGTGAGAATGCTCAGGTACTCCGGCGTGGAAAGGTAGCTGAGCCGGGTCAAAAGCTGACCTAGGCTGGATCCGGTGCGGCGACGAATGGCCAGAAGATCCTGCCATTGTTTTAGAGTAAGCCGACTGCCTACCAGCTCTGCCGTCAGCCTGCGTTCAATGAGGGCGGTCAGAATCTGTTTTTCGGTGGCCGGGATCTCCCACATCCGATCGGCTTCGGGGCAGAGGCGCTTGACATTTTGCCAGACAATGGGATGGCCCGGCTCCTCGGTAGCAACCACTACGGTTTGCGGGTCGAGCCAGCCACAGGGCAGAAAGCGCACCGGCACCAGATCGATAGGCTCGATCAGCCAAGGCAGCTCTAGGTCGAGGGGATGCTCGAGCAACCAACTCCTCAGCTTGGGCCGATCCAAGATCTGACAGCAGAGGCGAGCAAACTGACGGGGGTGCATTGCCCTCAAGCTCCAGAGGGCCCGCGGCAGGGAACAATCAGCTTGTTTTTGATAGCGATAAGCCTTTGCCAACTGCTCCTGGGTTAGACAGCCTGTGCGCACCAACCAGTATTCGATCAGCGTTAACATAAGCTCAAAATCAGGTTAATTCTAGGCGAATCTTAGGTTCTCGCTTGGCTTAAGAGGGGGTTGGCGGCTCAGGTCGCCGGGCCAAACGTCGATAGGTGTCCCATGCCCCCACAGCCAGCAGGATGGCCAACAAAAGCACCAGCCAAAAGCGGTATTGCCACAACAAAAGCTGCCAACTGAAGCGACCGGGGTAGCGCACTCGATAGCCTGCCGGCGTGAGATCCCAGCTCTGTACTTGGGTGAGATCGGGGGCAGCGGCATAGGCGGTGAGCACGTTTCCCTGTAGCTGGTTGGCCAGGCGGGTGCGCGGATCGGCAAGGCCGCGGCTGAGGCGCTCTGCCAAAGCCGGGTCAGATCCCCACCAGGAAAGCCAAAGGGTGGGCTTGCCTTGGAGGAGAAAGTATTGCAAAAGGCCGAGATTCTCCTGGGGCTGAGCTGCCAGGGCAACCTGCTGGTTCAGGGGATTGATGATTTCAAACTGGGATCCCAACCGGATGGGGCTGTTGAGCTCCACCTGCTCCGGCCCGGCCACGATTATCTGCCAGGCAAAGTTCTCTGCTTGGAGTTGGGATTTCCCCTCCGGCAAAAACTGGAGGGTGGGCAACAAGGGCTGTGCCGACAGACGACCAAGGGCACCCAAGAGATAAGCAGTAGCTGGCAGCAACTGGGGATCCCCTACCCACACTTGGCCGGATCCTCGAAGCACCGCCGGGATCTCCTGCAGCTCGCCGCTAGGGGCTTGGTAGCCGCTCCAGATAAAGCCAGAGCTATCCGAGCGCACTTGTAGGGTCAGCGGAGTCAGGGATCCCTGGCAATTACCGGGGCTGGCGCCATAGTCAAAGCGGAGCTCCAGTTGATTAAAGCGGCGCAGCAGGCGGGTGGGCAGGGTCACAGTTTCGTTGAGCTGGGTGCGCCCGGTTAGGTTGTAGGTGCGCAACAGAACGCCATTCAAGAACACGTAGCCGGTGAGGCGATCCCCCACTCGGCCATCGACCGGGTTCATAATGACGTCTAGTTGCGCCGCCAGATCCCGCGGTCGTCCCCCTAATTGGGACAGGCTGAAGTTGAAGACCAAAGACTGGCTGCCAAACCCCCGCAGCAGCGGATCCACGATCCCCAGCTCTCGCAGGCTGAGGCGGTTGGCCCTGAGCGCTCTCTCCAGATCCGCCACCCTTGTCACCTGGATGCCTCGGCTGACCAGCCCCGCCCGCTTCCATTCTTCATAGAGAGCAAGAATAGCTTCCCGGCGGGCGGCCACTCGCAGGCGGGATCCCTCTGGGGTAATTTGATGCTGCAAGTGGGGGGTGAAATTGGCCGGCTCTAAGATCACCTGTGCCCCCTGCTTCGGACGGTTGCTCCACAGGATGGGCGTTTGCGGAAACAGGTGAGAAAGGAGGCTGTACAGCCACAGAGCTGCTTCCGCCGTCTCAGAGGAAGGATTGGCCGGCACTACCAAAGTAACCTGAGGATACAGCCGGCCCAGAAAACCGGCCACCGTGGCATCAGGAACGAGGGGCGCCAGCTCAAAGAAACTGTCCCGCCCTACCGTCAGCAGCAGGTTGCCGGTATTCAAGTCGGCGCAAATATCGTCGCTGATGCTCAGGAAAGGCTGCACCGACAAGGTGATAAAGCGCTCGCCAGCGGCCAAGCTGGGGATGGGCACCCGCACCACCGGCTCCTGCCGCAGGTCCCGCACCAGAAAAAGGCCCATTAGCTCCTCGTTGATCAGCACCCGCACCGTGGACGTGGGCTTGAGCACCGGCGAGGGATCCAGGCGCAACTGCACAAAGCTGGCCTCAGGGTCAAGGCCGTTGAGGGGGGCAGGGATCCCGATATCTAGACGCGGGTTAGCTCCTTGCAGCAGCACCGAGCGGTCGTAGCCCAGCCTTTGCAGAGAAATGACTTCCGCTGCGTGGACAGCCGTCGGCCCGCAACACCAAAGCAAACCGGCAACCCACAAAGCCCACTGCCTTGCCTTCTGCGTCACCTTGACCCCCTCTTGCTTATCCCTCACTTGTCTAGTGCAGGCAAGCCCCTTGGCCCACCTGACCCAAGTTTGCCCGACATGCAGAAATCTGTAAGCTTTCGGGGTCTGTACGCACAAATCGTGGATTCGGATGCCCAGGGGATCCCTCTACTGGCGGGCGTAGTCATCCTCAAAGCGCACGATGTCGTCCTCCCCGAGGTATTCCCCGTTTTGCACCTCGATCA
>NZ_JANSIO010000327.1:0-1625 GCF_047462195.1 Synechococcus sp. R3-13
CAACACGGGCATGACCGGCTACCAGGAGGTGATCACCGATCCCAGCTACCGGGGGCAGATGGTTACCTTCACCTGCCCTGAGCTGGGAAACACCGGAGTCAATGAGCTGGACGAAGAATCGGCTCGGCCCCAAGTCGCGGGGGTGATTGCCCGCAATGTATCGCGCTTGGCCAGCTCCTGGCGGGCTACATCCACCCTCCCCGAATACCTGCAACGATATGGGATCCCGGCCATTGCTGGGGTAGATACGCGGGCTTTGGCACGGCGGCTGCGCTCTCAGGGGGTGATGAACGGGGCCCTTTCCACGGAGATTCTGGATCCCCAGGTTTTGTTGGAGCGGGTGCGCCAGGCTCCTTCCATGCAGGGGTTGAGCTTGGTGGCGGAAGTTACTACTCCCCAACCCTACGAGTGGCTGGAGCCTACGCCTGCCGATTGGGACTATGGCCGCAGCCAAGGGATCCCAGTGCCGGAGCCGCCCCTGCGGGTGGTGGCCCTGGATTTTGGCATCAAACGCAACATCTTGCGCCGCCTTACCCGCTATGGCTGTCGGGTGATGGTGTTGCCGGCCAATGCCAGCCCGGAGCAGATTTTGAGTTACAACCCCGATGGGATCTTCCTCTCCAATGGGCCAGGGGATCCGGCGGCAGAGACCACGGCCATCCGCACCACGCAAGCGCTGCTGCAAACCGGGAAGCCCCTATTTGGGATCTGCCTGGGCCATCAGATTCTCAGTTTGGCCCTAGGGGGATCCACCTACAAGCTCAAGTTTGGCCACCGCGGCCTCAACCACCCTTGCGGGTTGGAGAAGCAAGTGGAGATCACCAGCCAGAACCACGGATTTGCGGTGGATGCCGCTTCGATCCCTGCCGATGAGGTCACGATCAGCTACCTCAACTTGAATGACCACACCGTAGCCGGGATCCGCCACCGTCACCTGCCCCTGTTTTCTGTGCAGTATCACCCGGAGGCCAGCCCCGGCCCCCACGACACCGATCACCTCTTCCGGGAGTTTGTGGAGCTAATGCTGCAGCACCGAACTTTTTTAGCTACTCAACGCTAACATCTTTCACCTCCTGCCGAAGGCAGGGGATTGGACAGGGACGGGATCCCTCAAGAGAAGCGGTGGTGCCAGACTGTGATGGCAATCGCCAAGGCATCGGCGGCATCATCCGGGCGGGGCAAGCTGGGCAGGTTGAGTTCCCGGGCCACGGCAGCTTGTACAGCCTGCTTGTCGGCGCGTCCGTAGCCTGTCAAACTTTGCTTGACTTGGGCGGGCGTAAACTCCACCGGCAACAGATGATGCTGGGCCAAGGTGAGCAGGATCACGCCACGGGCTTGGGCGATGGCAATGGTATTGCCCATTTTGTAGAAAAAAAGTTTTTCCAGCCCCACCTGATGCGGGCGCAGTTGGCGCAGCAACTGGCTCAAATCCTCGTGCAGCGTTTGCAGCCGCTCCGGCATCGAGTGTTGGCTGGGGGTGCTGATCACCCCATAATCCACAGGTTTCAACCCCGCAGATCCCGCCAGAATGCAACCAAAACCCATGGTTCCCAGACCTGGATCTAGGCCGAGGATGCGCTGCTCAGGTGGGGTGTCTGATACATTTACGCTGAACACTGCTGAAC
>NZ_JANSIO010000328.1:0-10132 GCF_047462195.1 Synechococcus sp. R3-13
CCCCCACGAAGTCAAGCCAGCACCGGCCAGCAGACCAATCCTTTCCCCCTGCCGCAAAACCTCTGCGCCAGGACGGATCCCCCACAGGGTGTCCATACATCACTCCCTTGGCCAAGACTTCCTGGCCAATACAGCAACTTTTGCCAAGGGAAGCAGCCTGCCACAAGACTGCCTTTTGGAGTCTGTAGTCTGGAGCCAGCTCTTGCTCGGTGGCGGGATGACCAGCTTCTGGGCACAGAGATTCCCAAAAATTCTGTCAGGGCCAGCTCCGCTCCGGCTTGGGATCCATATACGTCGTTGCCAGATCTGGGATGCTGGCGGAGAGGGTCACGATGGCAGCGAAGTTTCCCGGTATTGGCCAACAAAGAACCTTGCTCTCACTCAAGAGCTCAGGTAGGTATCTGGACTTAGACTTAGGTCGAAATCTCGAACAGCTCCAGCACTGAAGAAAATTGCTGTAGGAATCCTCACCTCAAGCATAGGCAAGTTATAATCCCAGCAGCCTCTGTGGAGATTGCTCTCTTATGTCTGTAAAGCTCCTGCCTCAGTGTGAGAACTTGAAAGAGCAGGTTGAAGCTATCCTGCAACTCTGGCATCAGGATTCCACTTTTTCAGGCAAGCAAGATACCACTCGGATTCAAGCTTCCCTCAGCAAAGCTATTTCTCCAACCTTCGAGATTGTCTTTGCCGGTGCTTTCAGTGCTGGCAAGTCTATGCTAATCAATGCCCTCTTAGAAAGAGAGCTTCTCTACAGCGCCGAAGGGCACGCCACAGGGACAGAGTGCTACATCGCCTACGCAGAGCCAAATGCGGAGAGGGTAGTGCTCACTTTTCTTAGCGAGCAGGAAGTGCAAGAACAGATGACCGCCTTCTGCGCTTTCCTAAACTTGGCTCCGTCACTCAGCAGGCTGGAAGACACTGCACTGAATCCCCTGAAGGAGCGTGCTGGGGCTATTATTCAGCAGGAGGGAGGCAAAAGCAAGTCAGAGCGGGCGAAGCAGGCGGATGCACTTCGCTTGTTGATTACAGGTTTCCAGCAGAACCGGGACAAAATTCACCCTACCGAGAACAAAGTTTTCTCAATGGAGCAGCTCAACTTCGGCAACCTAAGAGAAGCTGCGGGTTTTGCCCGGCGCGGCGCCAATAGCGCAGTTTTGCGAAAGGTGGAATACTATTGCCACCACCCCTTGCTGGAAGATGGAAACGTTATTGTCGATACTCCTGGGATCGATGCTCCAGTCAAAGCGGATGCAGAGCGTACTTATCGAAAAATTGCCGATCCGGATACGTCCGCAGTTGTTTGCGTTCTCAAGTGTGCTGCAACGGGTGAGCTGACCAAGGAAGAGACAGAGCTTATTGAGCATATTCAAAGTAATGATAGCATCAGGGATCGCGTCTTCTATGTGTTTAACCGGATTGACGAGACTTGGTACAACGCACAACTAAAGCAGAGACTAGAAAACATTATCGACCAGCAGTTTCGTCAACTCCGCGTATTTAAGACAAGCGGCCTTCTCGGCTTCTATGGTTCCCAGATCAAGGCAACTACCCCCGAGGATCGATTTGGACTGGATACGATTTTTTCAGAAAGCATCAAAGAATTGGGTGGTGGGGAAGAAACACCCCAGTTTGTCAGCGAGTTTAACAAGTACTGCACGTCAGGTAGGTTGGTTGGATCCCCGTTCCGCCCTTCTGTACATGGGTACGACACACCCATAAATAACTACGTTCGGATTCTGAGGGAGTGGGGAAAACCTTTGATTGAGTATATGATTAAAGATAGCGGTATTGAAGACTTTCGGGCTGGGATCACTCGTTATTTAACGGAAGAAAAGCGGCCACAGCTATTTTCCGCGCTGGCCGATGATTTGCAACCTCTCTGCATCGAGATGAGGAAGTCCTATCTAGATCTCTACCGAGACATTGATAGCCAGCCCAAAGAGATTGACAGCATGATTTCCTATGAGCTGACGCTGATCAATCAGCAGCTAGCCAGTATTGGCCGAGAGTTTGACGAGCATATCCAGACAGTAGTCAATAAAGTTATTAACGGAGAAAACAAAGAATTTGAGAACGATTTCCGTAAATTGCAGGCTAGGATGGTACGGAGGCTAGATGAGCTTTTGGATACTTTTTCGTTGGACAATGTTTACAGTCAAGCCGTTCGCATTCGTCCCCGCAACTCCACAGCTCCATTCTTAGCTGTATTGGTCGAAGCCTTTTATTATTTGTCCAACCATCTAGAGGACATCCTGGTAGAATCAGCCAGCACGCTTGTAGAGAACTTCTTTCGTCGCCTTGTTGATGAAGTTCGCAGCTCGAGCTACTACAGGCAGTTGTTTCGCCTACTGGGATCCGATGGGGACTTGGAGAAAAAGCTTCTTTTGGTTAAGGAGGTAACTTTGAGTTCTCTTGTCAATGGTGCCCGAAAAGAGTGCGACCGCTACCTCAGAGAAAGCCCCCGCTTCTACGACGAAGGAACATTCTCGATCTACCAGTTTCGAGAAGTCCTAAAGCAAACCAGCCAATCTTATGACATCTCTGCTATTCGCGACGCAGAGCCTGGAATCCGACAATTACTTAAGCTTGACTTCGAGCCGAAAATTAACCAGACAGTGCGTTCTAGCTTCCGACAAGAGACCAACAATACTCTAAAAACTCAACTATTGCCGGTTGCCAAGCAAGTAGCCGATGAGATTTTGCAAAAGTACCCAGAAGCAAAGCAGTTCATGGAAGCAACTCTCAGAAAAGAGGCTGAAGAGAAAATTGCGCTTAACCAACAGCGGCTGAAAGAACTGGAGGCAAGCATAGACAAGTACAACCAAGCTGTTTCTGGGATCAACCTCTGCTTGCAAGCTTTGGGCCTCAATCGCGAGATGCTGCCCTTGATTACTCGTCCTGAACCTTCCTCTGTTGGTGAGTCAGTTCAGATTTTGGCAAGTCTTCCTGAACAGCAAGTAGGTGACAGCAATGCAAGCGAAGCAGTCGCTCTTGGTCGTTCTACACCCATAGACGAGAGTTTTCCAGAGTTGGATAGCATCCTCGATGATTTGAGATAGAGCGGCTTGTCTTTGTTTTTGGCCTTTCACTTGATCCAGATAAAGTCATGGGATCCAAATCAATACCTCTACAGCAGCACCCAGAAGGGATCCTCTCTGTAAGGGAGAAAACTTTCAAGGTTGCCAACTTGGTCAAAGCAGCCCAAGAGGACTTGACCAAGAAAGAAGAGCTGACTCGCTTGTTCATCGCCGCCTTGAGATCCTCAGGGATCCTGCCGCCGGAAGACTTGCTCAACATTGCCAGTAGCCTTCTTGCTCCCAAGCCAGAAGAAAAATTGTTGCAAGAAGCGAAGTGGTTTGGGCAGGGACTTGCTTGTCAACTCTTGGTGCCGGGCAAGAAAGATTGGGAAAAAGGCAGAGTCAGATTGCGGATCATTGTAGAGTTTGAGCCAGAGGATACAGTCTCAGAGGGCGGCAGTGGATCCCCTCTGGATGACCTTCGCGGAGGTGAGGAATAACTTAACTGGAAAAATGCACCAGGAGGTTGATCCAGGAGGTTGATCAAGTGCCAGATAATCTTTCTGAACAAGCTCAAGATTGCTTTAGCGAGCTCGACAGCCCTCCAGATCAGGAGGCATTGGATCTCTTTTGGATGACATTCGGGGAGATGTCAGTCAGTAAAGTCTGTTAGCAATAGGAGACAATGCCGTGGTCGATCCGATAGTTTTTAGGTCAGATGATAGGGAAACTGTCGTCGAAATTGGTGATCAAGTCTACCTTCCAAGTAGCTTGCATAGTGCAATTATTAATTACCTTCTTTCAGATACTTTACAGACAAACGGTTACCTTAAATCAAGAAAGGTTTATGCGGACATTAGAATGCTCGTGGATGGAATAGAATCTAGAGTCTTACAGCCCAGAAAGTCGTGGATCTCTGGCAAGATATCAGTCAAAGTTTATCTCGAGTTTGTTCCTGATGACCCATATAGAGATTCTGGAGATAGCGCTCCCAGAAAACTAGAGGATTCTATACTGGATGATTTACGGGCTGTTCAAGTTGTCTCTATGTCTTGAGGTCGATAAGATGACAAAAACATCCATTAATCTTAGCCGACTGGGAGATGGAGTTATCACTTTTATCAACAAGAACAATAAGCAGAAAGTCTACATGATTTCCAAGCTTTGCGATTCTATCAATTCTTATTTCCTGAGGTTTGACCAAATGGGAAGAGAACTAAACAGTCACTTGAGTTCGTCTGAGATACAAACAGATATTCCCTCTGAAGATCGGGTTCATTTTTTCCATAAAGGAGTTCCATGCTCGATTCTTTCTCCTAAAACTAACGGTTGGCAGACCGGTAGAGTAAAAGTAAGAGTAGAAGTTACGATTGACTTTTATCCTGACAATCCTGAATTTCTGATAAAAGAACCCGACCAAGAGATATTAGAACCTCTAGATGAAAAGTCTCCACTGGACGATCTTCGCAGTATGGATGAATAACGATGAAAGAAAGAAAATCCGGCGAAAGGATTCTAATTCCAGCAGCCGTGCGGGAGTATGTTTTCCAAAGAGACGGCTTCCGTTGTCGCGGTTGCGGAAAGTCGCCCCCAGAGGTTCAGCTTCAGATCGATCACATCATCCCCATTGCCCAAGGGGGCAGCAACGACATCAGCAATCTGCAAACGTTGTGCAAAACCTGTAACCGACGCAAAAAGGATCGACGGGATCCCCGCTTTCGCCGTCACTTTGACTGGTAAGTTCTTAATCCTTTGCCCATTTTCTCTCTACAAAGCAGGAGAGCTTTCTGCCGCAAAAATAATGCTAGACAATAGGCGGGAAACTCAAAAACGGCATTCGGGTCAGGACTCCCGGCGCTGAGCCGACTTCAACTTCCAGCCCCTCGGCAGGATTGAATTTGGTGCGCACGTATCCCAATCCCAGGTACTCTTGCGAAGTTAGGCCTGCACTGGTCAGCAGCCCAATCTTTTCCCCCTGCCGCAAAATCTCTGTGCCAGGATGAGCTTCTCCTTGGAGGCGGATCCCCCACAAAGTTTGCCGAATGCGCCGGTAGGTTACCTGCTTGGCCAAGACTTCCTGGCCAACGTAGCAACCTTTGTCAAGGGAAACAGCTCGCCACAGGCCGGCTTCTAGGGGGTTGTAGTCTGAGGTCAGCTCTCGGTCGGCGGCGGGGCGACCCGCTTCTAGGCGGAGGACTTCCCACAGCTCAGGTGGGGCCAGCTTGGCTCCGGCTTGGAGCAAGCATTCCTCAAGGGCTGCTTCCTGGTCAATGGTGCCCCAGAGGGTAAACCCCGGCTGGGCAAGACCCGTGCCACAAGCCAGATGGACAGGGATCCCCTGGATCTCCACGGCGCAGTGCTCATGAGGCCCGGTCGGAATCTCTTCTGAGCTCACCACTTGCTCCAGGAGAGCCTGACTCTGGGGGCCGAGCAACCCAAAACCAAAGGTCTGGTCCGTCTCATCTTTCAACTCTGCTCCCCGCACCAAAGGCAGCATACGCCCCAAACTCTGCATCAGCAGGCTGCGCCGCTGGGGTGAAGTCCAGATCCAGCAGTCTTCTTCTCCCACGTACACCGTTGCCAAATCCAGGATGCCGGCGGTGGGGGTCACGAAAACCGTGTCGGCCCCCTGCCCTGGCTTGAGGGCCTTCAGATTTTGGGTGCTTCGGTTGTGCAGATAGTCCAAGCCTGGGGATCCCTTCATGCGCAAACGGCCCCACCCGGAGCGGTCTAGAAGCAGGGATCCCGTCTGTGCAACGGGTTGGCCCTCTGTGGAAACAGCAGCTAGAAGAGACATCGCTCACCCCAGAGATGGGCTTTGGTTTTCTTCTCTACCCTAGAATAGGCTAGTTCACCCTACCGTCTGTGGCAGACCCCCGGCGTACTGAACTGTGATTGAGGTTGAAGTCCACCAACAGTTGCGGCAGCTTTTGCGGCAGTCTCCCGAAGCCCTGTGGCCCCACCAGTTGACGATGGCTCGCATGGTGGCGCGAGGGTTGCGGTTGGGTCGCAGCACCTTGATCCAGGTGCCCGCTGGGGGTCAGCACCGCCTCAGTTATCTGCTGCCGGCCCTGATGTGGCCCAACCCCACCTTGCTCTGCGCTACAGCTCCTGTGCAGGCGCAAATTTTGGGGGAAGAGATCCCCTGGCTACAGCACACCCTGCAGTTGCATAAGCCCGTCCTGCAAAAAGACCGTTGGCCGGATCCCGATTTCCAGGGGTTGCTGTTGGTGGATCCCCTGGATTGGCTGCAAGCTCGCTTGAGAAAGGGATCCTCGCAAGTGCCGACAGGGATCCCTCTGATCCTGGATGGAGCCGAAGACCTGGAAGATTGGGCCTACCAGGCGCTAACGGTGACCCTGGAAGCCAGCCATTGGCAACAGCTCCGGCAAATCTTCCCTGCCGAGGCGGAGCAGCTCTCCCAGGTTCAGGTCAATTTGTCCCTGCAGCTTTTGCGGCGGCCTCTTTCCCGCTGTCTGCTTCATGCGGATGAACAGGTTCACCTGGATGCTGTGCTGTCTTTGGTGACAGGCTACCCCGGCTGGCTGCCGGATCCCTGGGATCAAATCCGCCGGCGGCTCAGCTCTGAGGGGGATCCCGTCTCCAAATGGATTTGGTGGGCCGAAACCGACCGAGAAACCGGTCGCCTCACCCTTCACCACAGCCCGACGGCTCTGCACGATTGGTTGGCCCCCATTTGGGCCACACAGCCGGTGGTGATTATTGGGGAAGCGCTGGATCTGGATCGCCAGGCGGAAACCTATCGGCGACGGTTGGGCTTGCCGGATCTGACGCCGCTGCGGTTTGCCTCAGGCGAGGGTTGGCCACGTTCTGGCGGGGCGGAGCTTTCCCTTTACTTGCCGCGCCTCCCCCTGCCCAACAGCCCTCTATTTCGGGATCACCTGCTGCAAGAGCTGAAAAAGCTGATCCCTCAGGCGCAGGGCTTCGTGGTGGTGTTGGTGTCGGATCAGCCTCTGCAGGCACAGGTGGGAGCGGCTTTGGCTGCCGAATTCGGCTCGCGGGTGCGGGTAAACAGCCCTTTTCCGGGCGAAAAGGGCATTTTGGTCTGCGACTGGCCCTACTGGCTACACCACAAGGCCGGCTTGCCTCGCCCGGAACTGATGGTGATCACCACTTTGCCCTTCCCTTCTGTGGAAGACCCAAGGGTGGCCGGACGGGTGCAATATCTGCAACGCACCCAGCAGGACTGGTTTCGTCAGTACCTTTTGCCGGTGGCTGCTGCCCAGTTGCAACGGGCCGTCGCGCCTCTGCGGCAAGGCTCTGATTCGGGAGAAGACCCCAGCTCCCCCACTCGATGGGTGGCTATTTTGGATAGCCGCATTATCGTCCGCAGCTACGGCGTCTCTCTTCTCAATGCCTTGGGGCCAACTTTACGGGTCGAGCAGCGCAGCCAATTGTTCGTTTAGGGATCCCTGGGCCTCTTGCTCGAGTTGATGGGATGTATGGTCATTTTAAATAGGAATGAAACATTTCTGTCCAGCTCCTCTCTCCCTCTGGGAGAAGGTCTGGGGGTGGCCGCGGAAGCAGCGCGGAACGCCTGGGGAGTGTCTCAATCTAGTTTGGAATGACTATATTGAGGATTTTTTGGCTTGAGCGACTGAGAGAAGGCTTGCTCAGCATAGAGGGGAGATTTGTATCCTAGAGAGCCAAAGTCAACTGGGATCCAAGCTATTCTGAGGGTGAATCACTCCTACTCACCTTCTTCTCATGATCAGTCCTGCTCTCAGCTCCGATACAGCACTGCGCACGCAAGCAGTTTGGAAGCCATTGCGGCAGGCCATTGTGGAAAGCTCGGGTTTTCGGGGATGGCTCCAGGGCCGGGAGTTGCCCACTCAGGAAGCAGAGCTGGATCAACTGGTGCATAGCTACCTCGAGCAAACCTTGTCTCACCTGGCCTATTAGGATCCCCAGAGTCCCAGCCAGAGGGGCAAGGTCAGCAAGGCGGCCAAGTACCCCACGGCCAAGGCAGTTACGGTAATTTCCCGATCCAAGTCGTATTCTTCCGTGAGCACCAGGGTGGCGATGGCGGGGGGCATACCGCTCTGCAAGATCAGCACCAGCTTGGCCAGAGGCGGGTAGGGGGTGAAGGCAAGGCCGATTCCCACCAAGAGCGGCACAATCACAATTTTGATCAAGAGGGCCACTCCGGCGGCAAGAAAGGATCCCCAGCGCTTCACCTGGGCCAGCCGCATCCCCAAAATCATCAAACTGAGCGGGATCATGCTCCAGGCAAAAGCCGCCAACGCTTGAGAGAGCCAACCCGGCAGAGGTTCGCGCGTCAGCAGCAGGCCCATCGCAAACGACCAAAGAGCAGGGGTGCGCAGAATGTGGAGGCCCACCTGCCAAGGTTGGGCATGGGAACTGCCGTGGCGGCTGGCCACCCACACGCCAAACCCGTAGGCCATGAACAGAGTGCCCAGCAGATCATAGAACAGGGCCCAGCCAAAGTAAGCCCTTCCGGCCACAGCCAGACAGATGGGATAGCCCAAATACCCGGTGTTCCCCAGGGTGGCGGTTAGGTGAAAGCTGCCCTGCTGGGCACTGCTCCAACAGTTGTGGCGCTGCCACCACAGCCAAGCGCTGGTCAAGGCAAACCCCAGCCCCACCGACAGCCAGCAGATCAGGGGAGCAACCCAGATTTGGCCCGACAGATCCACCCCCTGCATAAACCCGACAATGCTGAGGGGCACCCCCACCCAGAACATGAACCGCCCCAAAGCATGAGGATCCAGCCAACGATTCCAGCCGCCGGGCAGCCCCTTCTGGAGAGCAAACCCCAGCAGCGTCCAGCCCAGCAAGGGAGGATAAACCTGAAAAAGGGTGTTGAGCACGCTCAAAGGGAAGAGGGAAGGGATCCCTAGGCAGGGATCCGCCGAGGTTCTTCACGCAGGGCGAAGATGCGTTGAATCACCTCTTCAACAACGCGGTCTGGGGTAGAGGCACCGGAGGTAATGCCGATTTGCACCGGCCCATCGGGTAGCCACCCTTCGGTAACCGTCGGGTCTTGGTGAAGAGGCTTGTGGCGGATGCGGTTGTTGGGTTGGATGCAGTCGGGGCCATCGATGTGGAAGGAAGGCAAGCCCTTGGCCAGGGCAATTTCCTGCAAGTGGGTGGTATTCGAGGAATTAAACCCCCCGATCACCACCACCACATCCAAAGGCTGCTCGAGCAGCTCGAACATGGCATCCTGCCGCTCTTGGGTGGCATTGCAGATGGTGTTGAAGCTCATGAAGTGATTGTCCAACTCCTGGGGGCCATATTTGCGCAGCATGGTGGTCTCAAACAGCTTGGCAATGGCGCGGGTCTCCCCTTCCAGCATCGTGGTTTGGTTGGCGATGCCGATCCGCTCCAGATCGCGATCCGGATCAAAACCGGGGGAAGTGGCCTTGCCAAAGCGCCGCCGAAATTCTGCCGCATCTCCGCCTTGCAAAATGTAGCGGGCGACCCATTCTGCTTCTTCCAGGTTCAGCACCACCAGATATTTTTCGGCAAAGGAGCTGGTGGCTACGGTTTCCTCGTGGTTGTACTTGCCGTGGATCACAGAGGTGAATTGAGCCGCGCGGTGCTTGTCCACTTGGTTCCACACGCGGGAAACCCAGGGGCAGGTGGTATCGACAATCTCATTGCCCTGCGACCGAAAAAACGCCATTTCCGATGCACTTGCCCCAAAAGCAGGCCAAATCACCACATCTTGGGGCCGGATCTGAGAGAAGTCCTTCTTGCCGTCTGGGCCTTTCTCCACAAAGCGGATCCCCATCTCCTTCAGGTGCTGGTTTACCAAAGGGTTGTGGATGATCTCGTTGGTGATCCACAGTTGCCGATCCGGAAAGCGTCGCCGCGCTTCATAAGCATATTCCACCGCCCGTTCCACGCCCCAGCAAAAGCCAAAGGCCCTGGCCAGGTGAATGGTAATGTCGCCCCGCTGATAGCGGTAAGCCTGGGCGCGGATTTGCTCCACAAGGGGGCTTTTGTAGGTGGTTTGCAGCTCCAGTTGAGCCTGATCCTTGTGTTCTTCAAATCCCTTGGCAAAGTAGGTGCTGGATCCGCGCAGGGCTTTGCGCAGGGCCCGTGGGTCTTGGGGAGAGCTATCCGGG
>NZ_JANSIO010000329.1:0-1039 GCF_047462195.1 Synechococcus sp. R3-13
TGATAAAGGGGGTGGGATCGGCTGGGGGGCTGCCTTCGGGTTGATCTCGATTGGGCTTTCGTAGCAATGGGCGTGGATCCAGCTGTGCAGGGAGTCGGTTTCCAGCTGAAAGGGCATGGATCCCGTCAGCATCTCGTAGAGCACTACCCCAAAGGAGTAGATATCCGAGCGGGCATCCAAGGCTTTGCCCCGTATCTGTTCGGGAGAGGCGTAGCGAGCTGTGCCGATAAATCCTCCCCCTTTTTGGGTGCCCAGGCTGAGGGTGTGATCCGCCAGGGTTTTGGCCACGCCAAAGTCGAGGATTTTCAGTTGGGGGATAAGCTTGCCATTTTGAAAAACTTGCTCGATGAAGAGGTTGCTGGGTTTGATGTCGCGGTGGATGACACCCCGAATCTCGCGACCCTCTACCTTGGCCTGAAACGTGTGGGCAAAGTGCAGCCCCTCACAGGCCTGCAAGGCTAGTCGAACGGCTTGTCGAACCGGCAAAGCCCCTTTTTCTCGGATCAGCTTGCCCAGATCCTGCCCCTTGAGGTACTCCATCACCAAGTAGGCCTGCTCCCCCTCTTGGCCGTGATCCAAAACCTTGACGATGCGAGGATGCTGCCCCAGAAGGGTGCTAACGCGGATCTCTTCGGCAAAGCGACGGCGCAAGTCTGTCTGGAAGTCGCCCCGGCTCAGCAGCATGGGGGCATAGAGGATCTTGACGGCTACCTCTTGGCCGTTGTTGTGTAAGTCCAAGGCGCGGAAGACGGATCCCATACCGCCGCCACCAATTTCTTGAATCAGCTGGTAGCGGTTGCCCAAAATGCGGTTGGTGAGATCTGCAGTCATGGGTTTGCAGCTTGGAGAAGAGGAATTGCAGGGGGAATGTCCATACCATAAACCGAATTGCTGAGGTCTGCACCAGCCTACGCCAGTGGCTGAACTCAGGGATCCGGATTGGGGCCATCTGTTGGAAATGGCGGGGTTTTCAGTTGATTCTTCAAGGTGACTTCTCAGCTAGAAATCGCAGGAGCCCCGCCCTCTGTCCGTAGGACGA
>NZ_JANSIO010000330.1:0-2418 GCF_047462195.1 Synechococcus sp. R3-13
TTCAGCAGTGTTCAGCGTAAATGTATCAGCACTATGCCCTATACTCTCGAAGACTTAAAAGCCCACGGCCTTTCCCCGGCGGAATATCAACAGATCCAGCAGCAGCTGGGCCGGGATCCCAACCCCACGGAGCTGGCCATGTTTGGGGTGATGTGGTCGGAGCACTGCTGCTACAAGAACTCCCGCCCTCTGCTGAAAAACTTTCCCACCACCGGAGAGCGGGTGGTGGTGGGGCCGGGGGAAAATGCCGGGGTGGTGGATTTGGGGGAGGGGGATTGGCTGGCTTTTAAGATCGAGTCCCACAACCATCCTTCAGCGGTGGAGCCCTTTCAGGGGGCGGCCACAGGTGTGGGAGGGATCCTGCGGGATATCTTTACCCTGGGCGCCCGTCCCATTGCCCTCCTCAACTCGCTGCGCTTTGGGCCGCTGACCGATCCCCGCAACCGCCGCTTGATGGCCAGGGTGGTGGAGGGCATTGCCCACTACGGCAACTGTGTTGGGGTGCCCACCGTAGGCGGCGAGGTGGCCGTGGATCCCTGCTACACGGGCAATCCTCTGGTGAACGTGATGGCCCTGGGGCTGCTGGAGACCCCTATGGTTGTCAAATCTGCAGCCCAAGGGGTGGGAAATCCCGTTTTGTATGTAGGCTCCACTACAGGGCGGGATGGGATCCGCGGGGCCAGCTTTGCCAGCGCCGAGCTCAAGGAGGATGCGCAGCAGGATCGGCCGGCAGTGCAGGTGGGGGATCCCTTCCTGGGCAAGTGCCTCATCGAGGCCTGTCTGGAGGCCTTTGCCACAGGAGCTGTGGTGGCTGCCCAGGATATGGGGGCAGCCGGGATCACCTGCTCCACCGCGGAGATGGCCGCCAAGGGAGGGGTGGGGATCCGCTTTGACCTCGACCGAGTGCCGGCGCGGGAAAGCGGCATGGCTGCCTGGGAATACCTGCTCTCGGAATCCCAGGAGCGGATGCTGCTGGTGGTGCAAAAAGGCCGCGAGGCGGAGGTGATGGAGATCTTCCACCGCTGGGGTTTGCAAGCTAGTGTGGCCGGGGAAGTCATTGCCGAGCCGCTGGTGGAGATCTGGCACCAGGGATCCTGCGTGGTGCAGGTGCCGGTGCGGGCTTTGGCCGAAGACACCCCCGTCTATGTCCGTCCGGTGTTGCCAGAGCCGCCAGCCTACGTGCAGGCAGCGTGGCAATGGGATCCCGCCACTCTACCCCCTTGTGATTGCCAGGGGATCCACCTCGCTCAGGCAACGCTGGCATGGAAAGAGGTGCTGCTGCAGCTTTTGGCCAGCCCCACCCTGGCCAGCAAAGCTTGGATCTATCGCCAATACGACCACCAGGTGCAAAACAACACCGTCCTTTGGCCGGGTCAGGGAGATGCGGCGGTTATCCGCATCCGTTCCCAAAAGTTTGGCGTGGGCGAGGTGCCGCCCCTGCGAGCTTCCCGCAAGGCCATCGCTGCCACCCTGGATGGCAATGGCCGCTGGGTGTATTTGGATCCCTACGAGGGGGCCAAGGCAGCCGTGGCGGAAGCTGCCCGCAATCTTTCCTGTGTGGGGGCGGATCCCCTAGCTGTTACCGATAACCTTAACTTTGGCAATCCCGAAAACCCGGTGGTGTACTGGCAGCTGGCCCTGGCCTGTCGGGGGATTGGAGATGCCTGCCGTGCCCTCGGTACGCCGGTAACGGGGGGAAACGTTTCTCTCTACAACGAGACCCTCACCCCCCAGGGATCGCAGGCTATCTACCCTACCCCTGTCATTGGCATGGTGGGTCTGGTTCCCGATTTGCAATTTATCTGTGGCCAAGGGTGGCAGCAGGCAGGGGATCTCATTTACCTGCTGGGATCCCAGGCCCCCGTTAGCTTGGGGGGGAGCGAGTATTTGGCGGTCATTTACCAGAAGGTCACGGGCCGGCCTGCCCCTGTGGATTTGGAATTGGAAAAGCAGGTGCAGGCTGCCTGCCGCTATGGGATCCGCCAGAGGTGGGTGCGCTCGGCCCACGATTGCAGCGACGGCGGGCTGGCAGTGGCCTTGGCAGAAGCCTGTCTAAGCGGCAGCCGGGGAGCCACCCTCTGCCTTCCCACGCCCTTAGGCCGTTGGGATCAAGCCCTGTTTGGAGAGGGATCCAGCCGCATCGTCGTCTCCGTAAACCCAGCCCATCGATCTCTCTGGGAAGCCTATTTGGAATCCCAACTGCCGGGCCAGTGGCAGCTTTTGGGAGAGGTGGGATCCCCTGCGGATCCCCTGCTCTTAAGGACGGCAGAAGAGGATCCCTTACTGGTGGTGTCTTTGGCAGCCATGCAGGCCGCCTACCACGGTGCCTTTTCGGACTAGCTGAGCCTCGGTTGGGAAACCGTTTTCTGCGCCCAGCTCCCTTCTCCCTTGGGGAGAGGGGCCAGAGGTTGGAGAGGA
>NZ_JANSIO010000331.1:0-6648 GCF_047462195.1 Synechococcus sp. R3-13
GCACCACCGAAGCCGAGGCCACGCGAGTGCTGGGGCAATTTTTGCGGGATGTGATAAAGCTCAACCCCCACAACTTCCGCCTCTTTGGCCCCGACGAGACGGCTTCCAACCGCTTGGATGCTGTGTTTGAGGCCAGTGACCGCACCTGGGTAGCTCCCATCTACGATTGCGACGAGCACCTCTCCCCAGATGGACGGGTGATGGAGATCCTCAGCGAGCACGTCTGTCAGGGCTGGCTAGAAGGCTATCTGCTGACCGGGCGACACGGGTTCTTCTCCTGTTACGAAGCCTTTATCCACCTGGTGGACTCCATGTTCAACCAACACGCCAAGTGGCTGAAAACCACCCGTCACATTCCTTGGCGGCGGCCCATCCCTTCCCTCAACTACCTGCTGACTTCCCACGTGTGGCGGCAGGATCACAACGGCTTTAGCCATCAGGATCCCGGCTTTTTGGATCACGTGGTCAACAAAAAGGCCGAAATCATCCGCGTCTACCTGCCCCCGGATACCAATACTTTGCTCTCGGTGGCCGACCACTGTCTGCGCAGTCGCCACTACGTGAACGTGATCGTGGCAGGCAAACAGCCGGCCCTGCAGTACCTGGACATGGATGCGGCCATCAAACACTGCACCCAGGGCTTGGGCATCTGGGAATGGGCCAGCAATGATCAGGGTTCAGAGCCGGATGTGGTCATGGCCTGCTGTGGCGATGTGCCGACGATGGAAACCCTGGCGGCGGTGGACTTCCTACGGCAGCACCTGCCGGAGATCAAGATCCGGGTGGTGAACGTGGTGAACCTAATGAAGCTGCAGCCGCCCAGCGAACACCCCCACGGCATTAGCGACAAGGAGTTTGTCAGTATCTTCACCCCCGACAAGCCCATCGTGTTTGCCTTCCACGGCTATCCTTGGCTCATCCACCGCCTCACCTACCGCCGTCCCAACCACCACAACCTGCACGTGCGCGGCTACAAGGAGGAAGGCACCACCACCACCCCCTTCGACATGTGCGTTCTCAACCAGGTGGATCGCTTTAACTTGGCCAACGACGTCTTGGAGCGGGTGGATCGCTTCAAGTACCGGCGGGATCACGTCCAGCAGCTTATCCGGGACAAGCTGGTGGAGCACAAGCAGTACATCTGCAAACACGGGGAAGATCTGCCGGAGGTGCGCAACTGGAAGTGGCCCTATTGAAGGGATCCCCACTCAACTAACTTTCGCCTCTGAGCTCTGGCAGGATAGAGTTTTTGAGGGTTTGGAGGTTGAGGGTGTGAGGGGTTCAGAAAGGGTGGATGCGGATACCCTTCCCGATCTGGAGGTGGAAGAAACAGAGTGGGGCGGGATGGCGCTCTCGCTGGGGCTGGGTTTAGCCCTCTCGGCCCTTGTGATTGGGATCCGCCCCCAGGTGGTCGTTCCTTTTGGATTGAGCGTGTTGGGTTCGGCCCTGCTGGGATCCCTGCTCATCCCCGGGTTGCGGCGCTGGAAGGCGGGGCAAGTGATCCGCCAGGAGGGGCCCCAATCCCACCAGAAAAAAGCAGGCACACCCACCATGGGCGGGATCAGCTTTTTGCCCGTGGGGCTGCTGGTGGCCGGGATCTGGAGCGGCTGGGATCCCCATTGGCTGGCCGTCGCGCTGCTCACGCTGGCCTACGGTTTTGTCGGCTGGCTGGACGATTGGCTGGTGATCCGACAGCAATCCAACAAGGGGTTGTCTCCCCAACACAAGCTGTTGCTCCAGGTGGGAGTTGCCCTTGGGTTTTGTGTCTACCTGGCCTGGCAGGGGATCCCGACCAGTCTGACCTTGCCGGGGATAGGCACCCTCTCTCTGGGCTGGCTGTTCTGGCCCTTGGCCCTGTTTGTGTTGGTGGGCACCAATAATGCCGTAAACCTCACCGATGGTATGGACGGCTTGGCGGCAGGGGTGGTGGCCATCCTGCTGATTGGGCTGGGGCTCCTGCCCAGGGATCCAGAGCTATCGGTGTTGGCCTTCGCCTTGAGCGGTGCTTGCTTGGGGTTTCTGGTGCACAACCACCACCGGGCGCGCCTATTCATGGGCGATACGGGATCCCTGGGGTTGGGGGGCGCTCTGGCCGGGTTGGCGCTGCTGGGGGATCAGCTCTGGGCCTTGGCCCTGATGGGGGGAGTGCTGGTGGCAGAGGCGCTGTCGGTGATGCTGCAGGTGGGCTACTTCCAATACACCAAACGCAAAACCGGCACAGGCAGACGGCTGTTGCGCATGTCGCCCTTGCACCACCATCTGGAGCTGGGGGGCTGGTCGGAGGTGCAGGTGGTGGGATCCTTCTACGGGGTAACGGCGCTGCTAGTGGGGCTGGGCTGGGCCTGGTGGCACTGGGCGGGAATTTGAGTTGGCGAGCTGGGGATGCACGGTGATTCCAATGGGGGCCTGACCTCGAAGGGGTCATTCCAAAGCCGACGGAAAGTTGGCCCCGCAGATTTGATCTCCCTCCAGGCATTGTGAGCATGGTGAACATTCTGCCCAGAGGCAGATCCTCTACAGTCTTGGCACACCGTTCTTAAGAAGCAAGGGTTGCACTATGGATCTAGGCCGCCGTACTGTTCACGCCCTATCTCACCTGCCCCGCCTCTTCAAGCGTAAGCGCGGGATCCCTTTGATGTCGTTGGTATTGGGCATGGCGCTGGCACTGACGACCCTGCTGGGGATGGGATCCCAGGCCCAGAGCCGGTTGGTGGATGTGAAACTTCAACTGAAATGGTTTCCGCAAGCCCAGTTTGCCGGATACCTGATCGCCAAGGAAAAAGGATTTTACGAAGCCGAAGGTCTGAACGTCGAGCTGCTGCCGATTGGAGATCAATCCCCCATCCAGACAGTGGTCGTGGGCGGAGCCGACTTTGGCAACACTTGGATCACCGACCTGCTGACTGCCCGGGCTCAGGGGCTGCCCGTGGTTCACATCGCCCAGATCTTTCAGAAGTCGGGCTACGCGATGGTGTCTCTCAAATCCAGCGGGATCAAAAACCCTGCCGATTTCAAAGGTAAAAAGGTGGGCATTTGGCCTTCTGGCAACGAATATCCGGCCCTGGCTCTGATGAAAGCCTTCAACTTGACCACCAGCCTGGATACAGGGGTGACCAACCCCGATGTGGAGCTGATCACCTATGGCTTCGATCCGGCCCTGGTTTTTCCCGATAAGGTGGATGTAGCCTCGGCCATGCTCTACAACGAGCTGAATCAGATCGTGGGTTTGGGCTACCCCCTGAGCGAACTCAACGTCATGCACCTGCCAGACTACGGCATCAACCTCTTGGAAGACCTGCTGTTCACCACCGAGCGCGTTTTAAACGAAAGCAACTTTAAGGGATCCGGCCAATCGGGCAAAGCCATCGCGGCCAAATTGGTGAAAGCCTCGATCAAGGGTTGGGATTACGCTGTGGCCAACCCAGAAGAAACGGTGCAGGTGGTTCTCACCTTCTGCGGCGCAACCTGCAAAGGATCCGGCTCGGAAGCGGATCCCCTCAAGCACCAAACCTGGCAAATGGCTGAAATTGCCAAGCTGTATCAGGCGGGCCCCACCCTGGAAGGCAATGCTGGGTTGCTGGTGCCTTCGGTGTATCGGGCCAACGTGGAAACCTTGAAATCTTTGGGCATTCTCAGCGCCGATCCGCCTGCTGCGGTGGTGGATTATTCGGTGTGGGAAATGGCCACCGGCAAATCGGCCCCCACCGGCTAAGTCCGGGGATCCAACTGGGCAGAGACTGAGACCCGTTCAGGAAGGGATCCCGGCTGGATCCCTTCTGTTGTGAGGAAAACGCAAAGATTACTGACCGATGTTTGTTCCCTGTCAAATTTCCAACTGAATCTTTTACATTCACCGTTGCAGATCGGGGATCGCTGTAACGTATGGATATGAACTTAAGTTAACAGTGCGTTCCCCTGTAACCCAGTTGGGGGCCTCTAAAAGGAGTACGATCCTATGCTGCCGAGTGGCTCCAAAAATTCCGATAGGCCAGCGGCACAGTCAGGGCACAGCGATTTGGTCTCCGACCCGCCGATGCAAGCGGCTCCTTCTCCGGCAGGTGCTGCTGAGCTTTCCTCTGCGCGGCCGTACGTGGTGTTGCACGGCCATTTCTATCAGCCGCCCCGAGAGGATCCCTGCCTCAACCGCATTCAGCGACAGCCGAGCGCCAGCCCCTTTCACGACTGGAACGAGCGCATTTGGGCGGAATGTTACCGCCCCAACGCCTTTGCCCGCGTTCTGGACGACCAAGGACGGGTGGTGCGTATTGTCAACAACTATGAATTCCTGAGCTTTAACTTCGGCCCCACTCTCCTCTCTTGGTTAGAGGAGCATGACATTGAAGTTTACCAACGCATTTTGGCCGGCGACCGTCTCAGCGCTGAGCGGCTTGAGGGTCATGGCAATGCCATTGCCCAAGTCTACAACCACGTCATCCTGCCCCTGGCCAACGAGCGAGACAAGTACACCCAGATCCGCTGGGGAATTGCCGATTTTCAACACCGCTTTGGGCGCCATCCCCAGGGGATGTGGCTGGCCGAAACCGCCATTGATGCAGCAACGGTCACGGCCTTGGTCGAATGTGGGATCCGCTTCGTCATTTTGGCCCCCAGCCAAGCGCAGCGCATTCGCCCCTTGGGACAAACGGAGTGGATCGATGTCAGCCAAGGCCAGATCGATCCCCGTCGGCCCTACCGCTGCTTTACCCCCGATCGGGAGGGGCACTTGGATATTTTCTTTTTCGATGGCCCCATTTCCCGTGACTTGGGCTTTGGGGATATCGTCTACAGCACCCACTCTCTGGCGGAGCGGATCCGTTCCGCTCTGCGCCCGGACAAAGAGGGGGAAGCCTATCTGATCAACTGTGCCACCGATGGCGAGACTTTTGGCCACCACAAGCGGGGTGTAGAACGCACGCTGGCCTATGCCTTTTGCGAGGAATTTCCCCGCCGGGGCTGGCAGGTGGGCAACTACAGCCATTTTCTCAGCCAACATCCCCCCACTTGGGAGGTGCAACTGAAACCGGTCACCGCCTGGAGCTGCGCCCACGGGGTAGGACGGTGGTCGCGAGACTGTGGCTGCGGAGCGGTGGGAGGGTGGCACCAACGCTGGCGGCAACCGCTGCGGGAGGCCCTCAACTGGCTGCGGGATCAGCTGGCCGAGATCTACGAGACGGAGGCCAGAGCCTACCTGCGGGATCCCTGGCTGGCGCGGGATCGTTACATCGAGGTGATTTTGGATCGGGAGCGCTGCGATGCCTTTTTGCAGGAGCACCAAAGCCACCGCCTCACCGCCGAAGATCGGGTGCAAGTGCTGCGCCTGTTGGAGATGCAGCGCTACAGCCAGTTGATGTTCACCAGTTGTGGCTGGTTTTTCGAGGAGCTATCCCGTCCTGAAGGGGTGCAGATCCTGCGTTACGCGGCACGGGCTATCCAGTTGGCAGCAGCAGTGGCGGATGTCAACCTAGAAGAGGAGTTTTTGCAGCGCCTGAGCAAGGCCCCCAGCAACCTCGACCTCTACAGAGACGGCAAGGGGGTCTATTGCGCCTTGGTGCGCCCCAGCTTGATCAGCCCGCAACGGCTGGTGGCTCAGCACGCCATGTTTTCCCTGTTTAACGGGATCCCCCGTTCCCAAGGATATGTGCTGGATCAAGTGGATCAAGAGCGCCTGACGATAGGCGGGTCGACACTGGCTATCGGGCGGGTGAAGCTCACTTTTCCCACCACCCGCGAAGAGCACGATCTAATCTACGCCGTGCTCCACCTCGGCGGCTGGGACTTTCAATGTGGCGTCAAGCCGTTTGCTGGGCGGCGCATCTACGAGCAGATAAAAGCGCGGCTGCTGGCCGGATCCCACAGTCGGATACAGATGATCCTGACCCTGCAAGACCTATTTGGGCCGGAAACCTTCGACTTGAACGCCCTCGACGACGAAGATCGGCAGCAGATGATGCGCTGGCTCACTCAAGATACCCTAGACCGCCTGGCCCAGCTCTACCGCCAAACCTACCTGGACAATTACGGGGTCTTGATGGCCTTTCGGGCCGACGGCCTGCCGATCCCGGAAGAGTTGTTGGCTGCCGCTCAGATCACCCTCAACCAACGCCTGTTGACCAGTTTGCGGGCGATGGAAATGGAAGAGGGCAAGCGGGATCACCTGCTGGAATTGCGGGCAATTGTGCGCGAGGCCGAGCAGTTGGGGTGTCAGTTGCGGCGGGAAGAGGCAGCCCGGGTTCTGGATCGGCTCCTACAGCGGGGGATGTGGCACCTTGCCCACGCTTTTGAGCCGGAGACCTTCGGCGAACAGCTCTACAACCTGGAAGAATGGCTGCAATTGGCTGCAGACCTGCGCCTGCCCATCAACTTGGATCGCCTGCAAGAGCTCTATCTGACAGCGCTGGAGCGTCAAATTGGCCCGCGTTGCCCAGCTTGGCCCCAAGAAGACTGCCGAGACATTTCTGCCGAAAACCTGCACCGCCTCTTACAGATTGGGCAGCGAATTCGGGTCAACGTCAATGCCTGGCTGCGTCACCTACACCCCCAAAATTAAACCCCCAAGATTAAGTTGAGAGCTCAGTGAACTTTAAAGCCATCGGGATGACAGGATTCGAACCTGCGACCCCTTCGTCCCGAACGAAGTGCGCTACCAAG
>NZ_JANSIO010000331.1:6658-8278 GCF_047462195.1 Synechococcus sp. R3-13
ACTGACAGGCCCCTTTAACCGCCCGCCGAAGCTCAACAAGTATAGCACGCCGGCTACGGACAATGAGGACAAGGGATCCCCAGCAGAGAAGGGGATCCAATCTGCGCTAAGCTGCAAAAATCCCCCCTCTCGTCAGCCCAAGTATGAGTCAGTCTAAGGGTTTTCGCAAATCCAAGCCTGAGAAAAAACCGGCCAGCTCCAACACTGCCAAGCGTAAGGAAGCCGCCCAACGGTACGACGAGCTGAAAGCCAAGGGGATGCCGGAGTTCAACATCTTTGCCCGCCGTCGCCAGCCCGCGCCTGGCCAGCCCAATCCTTGGCTGCCGGTGGGATCCCTGGCAGTGGGACGTTCCAGCGCCATTCACCAAGCCATTTTCCAAAATGAGGAAGAACTCAAAAAAGCAGCCGTCAGGCTGTTCCCCCGTCTTGGCAAAGTGAAAGACGAGCTGGAGTTTGGGTTTCGCCTCAAGGACAAGGACTTTCAGGACGAGCCGATCCAGGTGGCGATCCGCCCCCAGCCCTCGCCCCTTCAAGTTTGGGTGGCCAAGATGCGGAGCTGGTTGGGCCTCTCCAGCAAAGGAACCTCTAAAAAAGGCTAGACTGCCGCAAAGGCTCTGGGCAGCCAGCTCAAAATCAGAGGGTTGACCACCTCTGGGCGCTCGTCGTGGGGGCAATGGCCTGTATTGGGAATGGGCAAGAACTGGTAGTCGATCCCTTGCACATGGTTTTGAAAGCCGCGACCCCGTTGAATGGGCGTCCAGGGATCCCCTTCTCCCCAGAGCACCAACAGCGGGCAGCGCACCTGAGGCAATAGGGCTTCAGGAGTTGGGCCAGGGGGAGCGGTGAGAATCGAGGCAAACACCTGCTGAGCGCCCACATCACAGGAAGGGGCATAGAGAATCTCCACCAGCTCATCCGTAATGGCGGCGGGGTTGCGGTACACCTGCTCCAGAGTTGCGCGAATACGCTGCCGCTGCCGCACCCGATCGAACAAAAACGGCCCCGTCACCGGAGAAGCCGCCAGAGCGGTGAAAACACTCATGAAAAGGCGGAAAATCGGGTTGAGCTCATGGGAGCGATGGTTCAACCCCCCGGCGCAGTTGAGCAACACTGCTCCTGCCGTTAACTGGGGATGCCGGGCAGCCATCATCAAGCTGAGCAAGGCACCAATGGAATTGCCGATAAACACAGCAGGCTGCTGAATGTGCTGCTGCCAAAAATCCACCAGCAACTCCGCCCACAGATCCAAGGTGTAGGGGAGGGCAGGCTTGGCCGAGCCGCCAAACCCCAGCAAATCCAGGGCATAGACCCGGTATCCTGCCCCAGCTATCACGGGGATGTTGTGCCGCCAATGGCCGATGGAAGCCCCAAATCCATGCACCAAGACCAGCGGGGATCCGGATCCCTGCACCACATAGCGAATGGCATGTCCGCGCCAGCTCCAGACTTGGGGAGCAAAAGGAGCAATGGCATCAACCGCAGAACCGGCAGAAGAAGCAGTCAGCACAGCCTGAAAACAGACCCAGTTAAAGATGTAGGTAGAAACTCAGAGCCATCCCTGTTCATCATAGCTTCGGAATGCCTTTGTCTGATACATTTACGCTGAACACTGCTGAGCAT
>NZ_JANSIO010000332.1:0-3150 GCF_047462195.1 Synechococcus sp. R3-13
GCCTTGCCAGCCTATATATACTGGAGATGCACTAGATCTGTGTTTCTCCCGTGAACCCAACTGGGCTGCATCTTTGCGGTGGCAGTGCGGAGCATTCTATCGGTGGTGGGCGGCATCTGCAAGCCCATCCCTGGCACAGCCTTGCCCAAACTTCGGCTTACGCTAGCTTTGAGTTGTCCTTCCCGCAAGGGGGTGAACTGCGAGCTCTGGCACTGTGGGGGATCCCCGCAGGCCCAGGCAAAGACTCCATCCCGGATGCAGAGGTTTGAGTTGCCGCCAATCCCGCCAGAGGAGATGGATCCCATGTGCAACGCCCGTCAGGACTACGGCTGGCTGAAATGCTCCGTACCCCTGTTGCCAGCGCAACCGGCCCTCTTTGCCGGATCCCTGGCGGCCTTTGCCCTTGTGCTCCACGCCGTTAATGGGAACGTCCTGCCGGCTGCTTTGGCCCTGACCCGTTACCAAGTGCATGTGCTGGCGGATGGGGCGGCGGAGTTGGCCCAGGTGCGCGCCCAGGTGCCGGATGCCTATTTTGTGCAAGGGGATGGGCAGGTTTTCATTCTGGCGGGGACGTTCATCAACCGCAGCCATGCCCAACGCCGTCAGGCCGACTTGGAACGGTTGGGGTTATCGGTGCGGGTGGTGAGCCGCCAAGAAACGGATCCCCCTCTGCCCCCTGCTTTTCCTGCCCAAGCAGCACCCAGCCGCCCTGTTGCCAGCTCAAAAGCCTCTGTGCCGCCGACGCCAACGGCTCCCCCCTTGGATCCCCAGCGTCCCTTTGCCACCCACGTGCCCAACCCCACCGGTGATCCCCGTTTGGAAGAACGGGTGCGCCGCTTCTTTCCAGGAGCCACTGTGGTGCAGTACCGCGGCCAGGTTGCTTTGCAAACGGGAACCTTCTCCCGCCTGTCGTTGGCCCAGGATCAAGCCCGCTGGCTAACCGCTCAGGGGTTGCCGGCAGTGGCAGTGTCGCTGGTAGGAGAAAATGCTGGCCAGGATCCCATCTCCAACCCAGCACAAGGAGAGCGCTATTGGGTGTTGGTGGCCGATCCCACCGGGGAGAAATGGCCTGCGCTAAAACAACTCCTAGAGGGATCCCTGCCCTTGATCTACGATGACCTGCGGGTGGTGCGCACAGGTGGGTTTGCCGACCCTGCTGCTGCCGCCGAGCAGGTGCGTTACTTGGCCGGCCAAGGCTATGAAGCGGGGATCTTCCCCGCCGATCTGCGCCGCTCTCAGCCTCTTTTGCAAGCGGATCCCGTCTCCTCCCCGGCTGCTCAGGCTGTCCCTCCTGGGGAAGAAGGTGGCAGCGGATTTTGGGTGGTGGTGCCGGCTGGGGAAGAGGCCCTACCCAAGCTGCAACAGTTTGCCCCTGATGCCTTCCTGCGGGGCTCAGTGATTCAGGTGGGCACCTACCGGCAACGGGCCAACGCCGAACAGGCGCGGCGCTCTCTGGCCGAAGCAGGGTTCGATGCCCGCATCCTGCCCGTGGAGTAGCCAAGAGCCACTTCCGCCATAAACGCTCTCCTCCTTCCCTGCCGTTGGGGATCCCCATTCGGCCCAAATGGCGACTTGGGTGAGTTTCTGCTTTTGACATACTCCCCACCCTACTGGCTTGTCAAAGCCTACAGCCCGCTTGGGCGAATAGAGCGGTTGACTACCCTGCCACTGCCCTGAGCCTACCGTAAAGCCCTCCTCAAGGACGGAGCGTTTGGGCAACTGGGCGAGGCTGGTAAGAAGGATGGGCCAGCCGTTGCACCACCTGTTTGCAATACACCACCTGTTTCAATAGCAGTGCGGAGCATTTTTCCTAGAGGGCTTGCTTAGCCTGCTGCAGCGTCTGCTCAAACACCTCCAGCGGCTGCGCACCGGAGAAGGCAATGCCGTTCAAGATGAAATGGGGAGTGCCACCGATGCCCAGTTGAGAGGCCAAGTCAATATCTCGCTGAATGGCGCGTTCTGCCGCCCGACTGCGCCGATCCCGATTGAATTTTTCTATATTCAGGCCCAGCTTCTCAGCAGTGGCCACATAAAACCCATCCCCAAGCTGAGATTGGTTGGCAAACAGCTCGTCGTGAAACTCCCAGAACTTACCTTGACGTTGGGCGGCCCAAGCAGCCCGGGCAGCCGCCATCGCTTCTGGGTGGATGCTGGTCAGGGGCAGGTGCTTGTACACCAAGGTCACCTCATCCCCGTGGTCGGCCATGAACTGCTTGAGGGTGCTGTGGGCGCGGGCGCAGAAGGGGCATTGAAAATCGGAGAACTCCACCAATACCAACCGCAGAGCGTCGGATCCCAGTCGAGGGGAATCTCCGATGACGGCGCGTGGGTTCTCCCGCAGTTGACGGCCAAATTCTTCCGCCAGCTGCTGCTGTTGTTGCTGCTGCTCCTGGTACTGTCGCTGCTGGTATTCCTGTACGGCCTCCAGAATCACCTGGGGGTTCTTTCGAATGATCTGCAGCACCTGCTCTTCCAAATCTGCCGGGGCAGCCGCCGCCGCTGGTAGGAAAACCGGAGCTCCACTTCCCACTCCCAGCAGAACCGTCAGCCCGAACAAAAGTCCAGCCCGGGCCAAGCTCCGCCCCCAAGCGCGAAAAATCCTCACCAGCCTATGCATCCCAACCCCCCTCTCAAACATGCCTAGAGCCGTCGCAACTCACCCAGCCTACCGTCAGATCCCAACAGTGTCTATCACTCGTTCGGGGGGGTTAGGAATTGGTGACCTGCAGAAGCTGCTCCTTGATCCGCTGCAACTGGCTGGCCCAGCGGGGATCCGGCTCAGAGGCTGCCTCACTTTCGGCGACGACGGTGGAGCGCCCACCCTTATTGCCGCGCTGGCGTTGCTTTTTGCTGGGGGCAGGGTTTTCTGCCGACTCTTTAGAGCCCTTGGCCTCAGAATCTCTGGACGCTCTGGAATCTTTGGAACCTCTGGACTCTTTGGATGAAGGCTCAGAGGTCGCTGTTTTGGATTCGCCTTCTTCCCCTCGGTCGCGCGGCTGGGCGAGCTCAATGCGCAAGTTGACATCCCCAAAGCTGTGGCCGTTGAACTTTTCGATGTACTGCTGCGCCTGCTCTTCGGTGTTCACCGTTACAAAGCCGAAGCCGCGGCATTTGCCTGTCTTCCGATCCCGGATCACCTTGGTGGAAATG
>NZ_JANSIO010000333.1:0-6735 GCF_047462195.1 Synechococcus sp. R3-13
CAGTTGTTTTCTTTCTGGGCAATCTCCTCGCAAAGGTAACGGCGCAGGTAACTCGTCGGATCCGGGTTATCGTTGCCAGTGGTGTACATCTGTAGGTCAGCGTAGAAGTGGCCCAGGTTGTCGGGGTTGTTGGGTTCGCTGTCGAAGAAGATGCTGGCATCGATGCTCTTCAGCTCCAGGTCGATGCCGATCTTGCTGAAGTCTTGCTTGATGATCTCCTGAGTTTTCTGGCGCACCGGGTTAACAGAGGTTTGGAAAACCATGCGCATCTCTACACCACCTTTGTCCCGAATGCCGTTGTTGTTGCTATCTACCCAACCGGCTTCATCCAGCAGCGCTGCAGCTTTCTCCAGGTTGAATTCCCAGGGAGCGTTGGCCCGCAGGTTTTCGGGAGATAACACGTAGTCATTGGTGGGGGTACCGGCCACGCCGTAGATCTGATCGGCGATGGTTTGCCGATCCACAGCCAGGCTCAGGGCTTTGCGCACGTTCAAGTCCGTCAGGAACGGATGGGGCACATCCTTGTGGGAGCGTTGCCCGTCTTTCTCTACGTTGGGGTCGGAGAAATTGATAACGATCCGCTCCATGCTCGGGCCAGGCTTGGGAATGACCCGACCAATGCCTGTAGCCTCTAGCTGAGCGAGCACTGCAGCTTCTACCTGGGTGTTCCAGGCATAGTCGGCATCGCCGGTTTGCAGCACCGCCCGTGCCGCAGAGGTGGCATCTCCACCTCCCTTCAATTCCACGCGCTTGAAGAAGGGCTTGCCCTCTTCCCGAAAGTTCTTGTTGGCCACATAGACGATCACATCCCCTGGCCTCACCTCTTCGGTAATGTAGGGGCCAGTGCCAATGGGGGCCAGGTTGGCAGGGGCCTCGCGGGAGTTAGGGCCGTTGTAGTCTTTGAAGATATGTTTGGGAATGATCATGCCGTTGCTGCCGACAAAGGGCACAAACCAAGCCACCGTCGGCTTTTTGAAGGTGATTTTCACCGTGGTCGGATCCACAGCTTCCACCGAGGCAACATCGGCATAGTATTCGGAGGTAATCGCCCCCACTTCTGGGTTGGAAACGTACTCGTAGGTGAAGACCACATCTTCAGCGGTGAAGGGTTCTCCATCCGCCCAAGTGACCCCGCTCTTCAACTTCCAGGTGACAGAGGTCAGATCTTTGGCAACGCCGCCGTTTTCAATGCTGGGGATTTCTGCTGCCAAAAAAGGCACCATTTCACCACGGGCATCAAAGCTGGCCAGAGGCTCATAGACCAAGCGGCTGGCTTCAAAGTCTTTGGTTCCTGTGGAGAGGTGAGGGTTAAGCAGAGTTGGCGCTTGCCAGTACAGCAACCGCAGGGTGTCGTCGGCTTGGGCCTGGACGGGTATCCAATGCTGGTGAACCAGCAACCCTCCCACCACAAACAGGGGAATCAACCACAGCCGCAGCTTGACCAACCGCAGTCTCAGACGTTGGAAAGGATGAAAAGACATTTACACTTACCTCTTGTAAACAGACTCAGCTAGGGGACTGGCGCTATGGCCTCCAAGTCATCCCAGAGATTTTCAGCCTTTGACTGGCAAGAACCGGGTAAGGTTCCCCCCCGGCGGTCCGATTGAGGTCAACTTTGTTGGATGAGGGTTTGCCTCAATCAAGACCTCTTTTAGGTTTAGGTTTCAGCAAGGTAGCAGATGGACGGGATTTTTCTGTAATTCGTTACACAGTATTGCCAGATCCCGCTTGCAGAGCCCTAGAGGGTTGGATTGCTGGGAATGGGGTTCCCCCGTTTGGTGCAAATGGATACGCAAATGTCTGTAGAGATGAGCAAGAATGGTGGCAGGGTTTCGTCAACCCTTAGGTGCTGCTCCTCTTTAGGGTTGGACTTGAACTCGGTCGGGATTGAGCTTGAATTGGTTTGTGTCTAAATGGTTCTAAGGGATGCTGGATTTTTCTGGAAAAATTCGCCATATAAGGGGAAATCCTTTTCCTTTGCTGTAGCGGTGACAAGGATCCCAGGAGCATGGCGCGATTGTTAGAAGTATGGCGGCTGGAAACGCGGTTCTATACCCAGGATGGAGTGGTGAAGGCCGTCAACGGTTCCAGCTTTCACGTGGACGAGGGGGAAACTCTGGGCATTGTGGGGGAATCGGGATCCGGCAAAAGTGTCACCATGCTCTCGGTGATGCGGCTGATCCCAACACCGCCGGGCAAAATTGTGGGGGGCGAGGTGCTGTTTGCCGGCCAAGACCTGCTCAAGCTGAAAGAATCGGAAATGCGGCGCATCCGGGGCAACCAGATCGCCATGATCTTTCAAGACCCCATGACCTCCTTGAACCCTGTCTTGCCAGTGGGCCAACAAATTGCCGAGGCTCTGCAGTTGCACCTGGGCATGACTCCTGCCCAAGCACGGCAGCGGACTATTGAACTGTTACAAATGGTTGGGATCCCGGCAGCAGCCGAGCGGGTGGATCACTATCCCCACCAATTCTCCGGGGGGATGCGGCAGCGGGTGATGATTGCCATGGGCCTGTCCTGCCGCCCAAAGCTGTTGATTGCCGATGAGCCCACCACCGCCTTGGATGTGACGATCCAAGCCCAGATTGTGGAGTTGATCAAAGCCTTGCGCGAGGAGATCGGCATGGCGATTATCTGGATTACCCATGATTTGGCCTTTTTGGCGGGCCTGGCCGACCGGATCTTGGTTATGTACGCCGGCCAGATTGTGGAAGAAGCTCCGTTGCACCAGCTTTACAAAAATCCCCGTCATCCCTACACCATCGGCCTGCTGCAGAGCATCCCCCGCCTGGATGAGCGCCGCCGCGAAAAGCTGCAGCCCATTGAGGGCATGCCCCCGGATTTGGTCAACTATCCCAAGGGTTGTCCGTTTGCGGCCCGTTGTCGCTTCGTCATCGACCGCTGCTGGAGCGAAAATCCAGAGCTGGAGTCCGTTGGATCCCAGCATGCGGTGGCTTGCTGGGTAAAGCCGGAAGGAAAAGCCCATCTGCGGTCAGTGGCCGGTGTCGGCGGGGACGGTGAATCGCTGGAGAGGACGGCCCATGGTTGACCCCCCTTCTTTCCCGGCCAGCGCCTCTGTCGATGCTTGCCCACCTGAGACCGGCCAAGCCACCTTGGTGCGCGTCGAAAACCTAAAAGTGCATTTTCCCATTCGGCGGGGGCTAATCCTGCAACGACAGGTGGGATCCGTCAAGGCGGTGGATGGGGTGAGTTTTGCGGTGCGGCGGGGAGAAACCCTGGGGCTGGTGGGAGAATCGGGCTGTGGCAAGAGCACCCTTGGGCGAGCCATTTTGCAGTTATATCGGCCCACCGCCGGGAACGTGTATTTTGGGGGTGTCGATCTGACCCAGCTCAGCCCGGAAGAGCTGCGCCGCATGCGGCAACGCATGCAGATGGTGTTTCAGGATCCCTATGCCGCTCTGAATCCCCGCCAGACGGTGGGGGCAATTGTGGGGGAGCCCCTGACAGTCTTTAGGGTGGCCGGGGGCAAAGCGCAGCAGGAGCGGGTCAGGGAGCTGCTGGAGGTGGTCGGCCTCAATGCCAACTTTGTCAACCGCTATCCCCACGAGTTTTCGGGCGGGCAACGGCAGCGGATTGTCATTGCCCGTGCCTTGGCTTTGAAGCCGGATTTTATTGTCTGTGATGAGCCGATCTCGGCTTTGGACGTGTCGATTCAGGCCCAGGTGATTAACTTGCTGCAGTCTTTGCAAGAGCAGTTCGGCCTCACCTATCTGTTCATCGCCCATGACCTGAGCGTGGTGCGCCACATTTCCGACCGGGTGGCGGTGATGTACTTGGGCAAGGTGGTGGAGCTGGCGGATCGCGACGAGATTTACCAAAATCCTCTCCATCCCTATACCCAGGCACTGCTCTCGGCAGTTCCCATTCCCGACCCGGAAGTGGAAGCCAGGCGCAAGCGGATCATCCTCAAGGGCGATGTGCCTAGCCCGGTCAACCCGCCCAAAGGATGCAACTTCCACACCCGCTGCCCTTGGGTAACAGAGGCGTGCCGTCAAGATCCACCCCCGGCATTTCGCGAGGTGAGCGCGGGGCATTTTGTGGCTTGTCACCTGGTGCCCTAGGTAGCCCTCAAGGGATCCCGGCCACGCCGGTTTGGCGGGCAGCCTGGATTACCGCAGCGGCCACCTGAGGAACCACCCGCCCGTCGAAGACCGAGGGGATGATCCACTGGGGATCCAAATCCTCAGGTGGGATCAAGGCAGCAATGGCTTGAGCGGCAGCCAGGCACATCTCGGTGTTGATCTGCTTGGCGCGGCAGTCGAGGGCGCCGCGAAACACGCCCGGAAAGGCCAGCACGTTGTTGATTTGGTTGGGGTAGTCGCTGCGGCCCGTGGCCATCACTGCCACCCGATTGCCCACCAGCTCCGGCTGGATCTCGGGCACCGGGTTGGCCAGGGCAAAGACGATGGGATCCGGTGCCATTTTTTCTACCATCTCCACTGTCAGGGCATTGGCCACGCTCACCCCAATAAACACATCCGCTCCCACCAAGGCTTCCGCCAGGGATCCCTTCTCCTCGACGGCAATGGCCGCCTTCTCGGGGGTGAGATCGGAACGGGAGCGGCTGAGGATCCCTTGGCGGTCGCAGACCAGGATGTGGGCTGCCCCGGCCCGCCGCAGCAGTTGCGTCACGGCAATGCCGGCTGCCCCGGCCCCGTTGAGGACAATGCGCACCTCGTCTAGGCTCTTTTTCACCACTTTCAGGGCATTCAGCAGCGCCGCCAGCACCACAATGGCGGTGCCGTGCTGATCGTCGTGAAACACCGGCAGGTTGAGGCGGGCCTTGAGCTGAGACTCAATGGCAAAGCAGCGAGGGGCGCTGATGTCTTCCAGGTTAAAGCCGCCAAATCCCGGCGCCAGGCGCACCACCGTCTCTACAATTTCCCCCACCTCCTGAGTGGCCAGGCACAGAGGAAAGGCATCGATATCGGCAAAGCGCTTGAACAGCGCCGCCTTCCCCTCCATCACCGGCAAAGCTGCCTCCGGGCCGACATTCCCCAAGCCCAGCACCGCACTGCCATCGGTTACAATGCCTACACTGTTGCCCTTGATGGTGTACTCATAGACCGCGGCGGGGTTGGCAGCAATTTCTAGGGAAACCCGCCCCACCCCCGGCGTGTAGGCCATGGCCAGATCGGCGGCGCTCTCCAGGGGGCTTTTGGCCACCACCTGCAGCTTTCCCCCGCGGTGCAGCTCAAAGGTGCGATCTACCACCCGCTCCACTTTCACATTGGCCAAGGAGGCAACGGCGGCGTAAATTTGCTGAGCATGCTCGCTGCTGACGGCATCTACACAGATTTCTCGCACCGTTTCTGCTGCCGATTGGTGGATGAGATCGATCTGGCTGAGGCTGCCTCCCACTTCCGCAATGGCCTGGGTGACGCGGGCTAGGGCTCCCGGCTGGTTGAGCAGGCGAATGCGCAGGGCAATGCTATAGCTAGAGCTGGGGGTAAGTTTTGTCATAGCTCCCTATGGTAGACGAAAAATCCGCTTCCGACTTGCACACCCTGGCCAACTGGCTGGAGGGCTACTACAGCAACCGCACCCAGGCGATGGCAGAGCCGGTGTGGTTTGTGCCGGTCAGCCTTTGGTACGTGCGCCTTCCCCACCTGTTCTCGGAGGGGATCGGCTTTTTTACCGAGCAATTTAACCAGCACACGCCGGGCCAGTTTTATCGCAGCCGGGTGCTCCAGGTATTGGGGGATCCCTTGCGGATCGAGAACTACAAATTGCGGGATCAAGCAGCTTGGGCAGGTGCCTCTCAGGATCCGCAGCGCTTGGCGCAGCTCTCCTTGGCCGACCTGGAGCATTTGCCCGGTTGTCGCATTTTGGTGGAAAAGCGCCCAGACTGCTACCACGGCGAAATGCTGCCAGGTGGAGAATGTCGTCTGAACCCCGGGGATAGCACCTATATCCACATCGAGTTCGACCTCACCCCCAGCGAATTCATCACCTGGGATCGGGGCTTTGACGCCGCCACTGGCCAACAAACCTGGGGATCCCGCGCCGGACCCTACCGTTACCAAAAAGGGATCCCACCGGCCTCTTCCCCTCGCCCTTGGGGAGAGAGGGACAGGGGGTGAGGGCCAGAAAACAGTCAGGGGAACAAAAAAGGCAACAGATCTCGAAATCCTTTGCGCAGCCTGAGCAAAAAGATCAGCCGTTCCACCTCGGGGGAGACGGATCCGGTTTCGGGCCGAGCTGCCAAGGCTTCCTGGAGTTCCAGAGCCTCGGCGGCGGTGAGGGGCTGATTATCGACCGGAGAGCGAGCCCGCAAGTCGGGCTGGGCCCGCAACACCTCTTCCGGGATCTCATCGGCAGGGGGCAGTGCCCAAGCTTCCGGCCAAAGCAGCAGCAGACCCGCGCAGCAGCCCAGTCCTGCACTCCAGAGCCGTTGGCCCATCCGACCGGTTCTCCTAGCGTTGTCCACTGAACTCCACCCCTTGAAGGGATCCCTCCCAACCTTTCCCAACCCCTCGACCTGTTGCTGGGGGAAAGGGGGGGATCCCTTTAGCTGGCCATGGCTTCCGAGCGCTCTTGGATCACCCGATCCACGATGCCGTAAGCCTGAGCTTCTGTGGCCGAGAGGTAAAAGTCTCGCTCCACATCCCGCTCGATTTTCTCCAGCGGTTGGCCGGTGGTTTGCGCCAAGATCTCGTTCATGCGTCGTTTGACTCGCAGAGTTTCGCGGGCGCGAATTTCAATGTCGCT
>NZ_JANSIO010000334.1:0-7450 GCF_047462195.1 Synechococcus sp. R3-13
AATCCTCTCAGAAAAAACCTGCCCGTAGCACTCAGTTATGTCTGCCTTATGGTCATTTCGATTCAAACTAGAACACTGCACCCACGCCCACAGTCATTTTAAATAAGAATGAAACGAAATGAAACATTTCCATCCCATTGCTTCCCAACTCCCCTCTCCCTCTGGGAAGAGGACTGGGGGTGATCTTGGAAGCGGTATGGAGCGCTTGGGGATTGTCTCAATCCAGCTTGAAAGGACTACAAATGGCCAAAAAACGAAGTCTCCAGACCCGTCCTCCCAGTGCGGCGGAAGGAAGCCAGCAGGGTGTCAATTCTGGGACTCGACCGGCTGCGGCGGCTGCCATTTCAGCACCAAGGTAGAAAGTTGCGGCAGGCAGAGCTCGAGGGAGTAGGGCAAGTTGTGGTAGGCCCAGTCGTCTGTCCACTTGCCCCCCAAATTGCCTACCCCGCTGCCCCAAAACTCCACAGCATCGCTGTTGAGCAGCTCTCGATAAAAACCTCGTTCCGGTACCCCAATGCGGTAATTGGGCCAGACCACCGGCGTGAAGTTACAAACCACCACCACCCACTCACTGGGATCCTCCCCATAGCGGATGAACGAAACGATGCCGCGATGATCGCTGCAGTCGATCCAGCGGAACCCTTCTGGCTTGGTGTCTTGGGTATACAGGGCAGGCTCAGAGCGCAACAGGTGATTCAGGCTGGCCACATAGTGGCGCAACTTGGCGTGGGGTTCATACTGCAGCAGCTCCCAGTCCAGATCTGCCCAAACATTCCACTCATTCCACTGGCCAAACTCCATGCTCATGAACAAGGTTTTCTTGCCAGGGTGGGTGAACATGTAGCCATACAAAGCCCGCAGACTGGCGAACTTATGCCAATGATCCCCCGGCATTTTGCCCAACATGTGGCTCTTGCCATGCACCACCTCATCATGAGAAAAGGCCAGCATGTAATTTTCGCTGAAGGCATACATGAGGCTGAAGGTGACCAAATGGGGATGGAACTGGCGGAACCAGGGATCCATGTGGAAATAATCCAACATGTCGTGCATCCAACCCATGTTCCACTTCAAGTTGAAGCCCAGCCCACCCACATGGGTTGGCCAAGTTACCATCGGCCAAGCAGTAGATTCTTCGGCAATGGAAAGCGCACCGGGGTTGTATTTGAAAATGAGGGTATTGAGCTGCCGGAAAAAGTCGATGGCTTCGAGGTGTTCCCGCCCGCCGTAGGGATTGGGGATCCACTCTTTGCGGTCATAATCCAGATAAAGCATCGAGGCCACCGCGTCCACCCGGATCCCATCGATGTGGTATTTCTCGAACCAAAAAAGGGCATTGGCCACCAGATAATTGCGCACCTCGTTGCGGCCATAATTAAAAACCAAAGTGCCCCAACCTTTGTGCTCACCTTTGCGAGGGTCGGCGTATTCGTACAGGTGAGTACCGTCGAAAAAAGCCAGCCCATGCCCATCTTTGGGGAAATGTCCAGGCACCCAATCGACAATCACGCCGATCCCGGCTTGGTGAGCCCGATCGACAAAATACATAAAGTCTTGCGGGGATCCATAGCGGGATGTTACGGCATAGTAGCCAATCACCTGATAGCCCCAAGAGCCATCGAAGGGGTGTTCTGCCACCGGCAACAGCTCGATGTGGGTAAAGCCCAGCTCCTTCACATAGGGGATTAGCTTGTCCGCCAGCTCGCGGTAGGTGAGGAAGCGAGTATTGGGCTTTTGGTCCACCAGCACACTTTGCCCTTCGGCAGGTGGATCTTCAGCCGAGGCGTGCATCCAGGATCCCAGATGCACCTCATAAACCGAAATCGGCGAGCGCAGGGGATCGGTGGCGGCGCGTTTTTCCAGCCAGGCTTGGTCGTGCCAGGTGTAGGTGTTGAGGTCGGCTACGATGGAGCCGGTTTTGGGGCGCACCTCCTGTTGAAAGCCATAGGGATCCGATTTTTCGTAGATATCCCCCCAGGAAGTTTTCACCTCGTACTTGTAGATGGCGCCTGGCCCTATGCCGGGGATGAACACCGCCCAGATGCCGCTTTCGCCCAGCCGCTTCATCTGGTGTTGACGCCCGTCCCAGTGGTTAAAATCGCCGATAACGCTGACGTTGCGGGCGTTGGGAGCCCAGACGGCGAAATGCACCCCCTTCACCCCATCCACCGTGATGGGATGAGCGCCCAGCTTGTCGTAAATGCGGTGGTGATTCCCCTCGTTGAACAAGTAGCGATCCAGCTCGCCAATGTGGTTGACCTTCTCCAAGGGAAAGCGGTAGGGATCCTCCCATTCTTCCAAGTGTTCCCCTTGGGGATCCCAGACCCGTTGGGCCCGCAAAAAATAGTCCGGCAGAGGGGTTCCCGGCTCAAAGCGCAGCTCGAATAGCGTTTCCGGGTGCAGCGGCTGCATCGGGTAAGCCTGTCCGGTGGCGCGTTCCACCAGCCAAACCTGCCGAGCATTGGGCACAAGGGCGCGCACCAACCCAAAGGATTTCCCGGCCTCTTCTATCTGCTGGGGGCCCAAAACGGCATAGGGATCCTGCCATTGGTTGGAAACAAACTGACCCACTTGTTCGGCAGACAGGAGAAAGCCCATCGGGAACCCTCAGTAAATGACCATTCTAGTCTAGCGGTGGCTGACCCCCAGTTTGCGCTGTCAGCTCCAGGCCCGCCTCCAGGCAAAGAATCCCTGCAAGAAGTTCTGCAGGCGGGGGTTGGTGGCCAATTGTTGCCTGCGGTGCTGCAGGGCCGCCTTGGCGTTCACCTCCGAGCGGGTGGGGTAGATGTGGATCCCGGTCAGGGCAGAGACGGGCAGCCGCCGGCTCATGGCCAAAACCACTTCATGAATCAGCTCTCCCGCCTGGGATCCCACCAGGTGCGCCCCCAAAATCTGGCCGTTGCGCCGACAGATCAATTTGGCAAAGCCCAGGGGGGCGGCTTCTGCCTGGGCCCGATCCACATCGGCAAACTCCTGTTTGAGCACCACCACATCCTTGCCGTATTGCTGCCGGGCTTCGCTTTCGGTGAGGCCCACACGGGCCAGCTCCGGCTCGGTAAAGATGGCCCAGGGAATGACGCGATAACGCGCTTGGCTGAGGGGGAAAAACAGGGCATTGACCAAGGCCACTGCCGCTTCGTAGGCCGCCACATGGGTAAATTGCGGCCCGCCGATGACATCCCCACAGGCGTAGATGCGGGGATTGCGGGTTTGCAGCTTGGCATTTACCTGGATCCCTTGGGGGGTGTACTGCACGCCGGCGGCTTCTAGACCCAGCCCTTCCACGTTCGGGATCCGACCGGCGGCCACCAAAATCGCTTCTGCGCGGATCACCGGGTCACCTGTAGCGGCGGAGCCTGCTCCAGGGTTGGCCTTTAGGTAAAGCAGCTTTGCCCCCTGCTCTTGGCCGACTGCTGTGGCGCGTACCCGGGTGAGGATGCGGATCCCATCTTGGGCCAACTGTTGCTGCACCACCTGGGCGGCTTCGGGATCCTCCTTGGGCAAGATGCGCTCGCGGCTGGCAATGAGGGTCACCTCGGATCCCAGACGGGCCAGAGCTTGGCTTAACTCGCAGCCTACCGGCCCCGCCCCTATCACCGCCACCGATTTGGGCAAGCGGGTCAAGTCAAAGATCGATTCGTTGGTCAGATAGCCCGCCTCGGCCAAGCCTGGCAAGGGGGGAACCCAAGGACGGGATCCGGTGGCGATGACAAAAGCCCGCGCCTGTACCTGCCGTCCTGCCACCTCAAAGGTGCGCCCATCCACAAAGTGGCCCTTGGCAAACACCAGTTCCACCCCCAGTTGGCGGAAGCGATCTGGCGAATCGGCGTGGTTGGCGATGTAGCTCTGGGCAGAGCGAATGTGTTCGTACACCTTGAGGTAATCCACCGAGATCCCTGCTGGGCCGGGGAGAGTCACCCAACCGGCAGCCATGGCCTGGCGAATCCGATGGACGGTATGGGCCACGTGAAGAAGGGCTTTGCTGGGCACACAGCCATACCAGAGGCAATCGCCGCCCAAGCGGTCGCTGCCTTCCACCAGCAGCACCTTGGCCTTCAGTTGGGCCGCAGCGCTGGCCACCACCAGACCCGCCGCACCGGCGCCGATGACCACAATATCGTAGGAGACAGGCATGGCTTGTTCTGAACAAAAACATCGGGCAAGGGATAGCACCATCCTATGTCTTGAGTAGGCCGGGGGTAGGCTGGGAGAAGTCCTTGCCAAAGGATCCCTTTCTGGATGGGAGAAGAACTTGTTAGAGTGGGACGGATGGATCCCTTAGAATCTGGGTTGATCCGTCTGTTCTACCTTTCAGGTTTTGGGGACTTATGACTATCCTGCTGCCGAGCGAACCTATCTTGGCCGTGAGCATCTTCGGCATGGGCCTGCCAGAGCTGGCCGTGATTGGGGTGATCGCGGTGGTCGTGTTTGGCCCCAAGAAGCTACCGGAGTTGGGCAGCGCCTTTGGCAAAGCGTTGCGGAGTTTCAAACAAGAGATGAACAACCCCAGCAGCGATGACGAGCCTGCCGGCACGGAAAAGGTGGAGAAGGTGGTGGAGAAGGATGCCGCCTGAGGGTCGCGGAGAGGGGTGGGATCCCAACTCCTGCAAGGGGCCTGCTGCCGGAACTGTTGAGAGGGGGGATCCAAGCCGGCTTCGATCAGAAGTAAAGTCAGCTCGCAAGGGAGCCGGCTCCAGGGCTAGTGTATAGTTCTGGAAAGTTTCCCGGCCCGGCGCTACCGGCTGAGCCAGGATCAGCCTGGATGGGCCCATCGGATGCCCCAGAGGTGTATGGCTGAGCTGACCGATTTCCAGTTAATGCGCCAGATCCAACTGCGGGATCGCCGCAGCCACTTTTTGCTCAAGGATCGCTATCAGAAGCGCCTGCTGGATATTGCCTTGGCCATTCTCAAGCAACCTCACCAGGCGGAAGAGGTGGTGCGGCAGGTGTTCGAGTTCTGCTGGAAACACGCCGATGCCTTTGACCTGCAGCGGGATCGCTCAGTGGCCCTGTGGCTCTACGAGTTGACGGCCTTTCAAGCCAGGGAACGGCTGCGGCGTTGGGCTTGGCTACCTGCCCCCCTCTCCATTCAAACTTCGGCTCCCCTGTGGCCGCAACGTCTTCTCTGGGGCAGCCTGGCGGTATTGGGGATCTACGCGCTGGCCATAACAGCGGCCTACTGGCGGCTGCGCTGGCAGTGGGGATCCCCCATCGAGGGAGAGTCGGTGGCAGTTCAACGGCTCTACCAAGAGTGGCAACGACAACCGCAGGTGCAGCGAACCCTGCTGCGGGATCCCAGCTTCAGCACTCCCCTGTTGGTGCAAGCCCTCTGGTCGCCCCATGCCAAGCAGGTGCTGCTCTTGGCCTCGGAGATGGCTCCCGCCCCCCCAGGGAGCACTTATCAACTGTGGCTGGAGTCGGAGATCCAGGGAGGGGGACGACTGCTGGAAAACGCCGGCACTTTTGCCGTCAACGGGGAAGGATCCCTGCAGTGGCTCAGTCAACCCATCCATTCTGAGCAGCCGACCCGCCTCCTCATCACCCTCGAACCGGCAGGAGGGAGCGAATCCCCCACAGGCCCGCCTCTGCTGCAGAGCAGTTTTTGGATCCCTGCCGCCCAGCCATGATCAGGAGAGATTGGGGGATAACTGGGGGGCTTGTCTCCCGCTTTTGCGCCGCTTAGCATGGGATCCCCGCAAGCGCACCTTGAGACGGTAGCGAACAGTTTCATGCACAACTTTGTAGGAAGCATCCACACCGTGGGTTTCCCGCAGCCATTCGCGAATGTCGCTGTAGGTACGGAATCGGCCAGGCTGATGCAGCTCCTGCTTGAGGATTTCCAAAACCGGCTTGGGGATGAGGGGTTTGCGCCCTTGGTTGCGGGGCACCGTCAACATGCCCTCTAGCCCCTTGGCCTTGTAGCGTTGAAACCATCGAAAAATCGTTGAGATGTCCCGCCCCAGAATTTCAGCCAAGCCTGTCATCGTCTTGACTTTCCCAATCTTGAGCAGGTAAAGAGCTTGAACCCGCTCCTTGCCGGTCGGTGTGGACTGCTTGCCAAGTAGAGATTTGAGCTCTTCAGCCGATTCCCGAATGTCGAGCTTGAGGACTCCAGCCATGTTGGGGCGTCGCAGAACAGCGTTGAATTCGTTGCCTGGCGGAGAGTCTACCACAGTAACTTGGGGTTTTGGAAGTTGTTCGTGAAGTTTGCCTGGGCATCTCTTGACGTTTACAGAATCTCGAACTGAAAAATCTCCAACAGGCCACCCTTGTCGCTTTTCAGGACAGGCGGGCAAGGGATCCCCTCTAGGGCGGCAGGCCGTGGCTGTAGGAGTGGCTGTAGGATCAGAGGGCAAGCTTGCCGACGCTGCACTGTGGTTCTTCGCAGGTATCTTGCAGGAGAGGGGCTGCGTTGGTTTCGACTGGCCCTGCAGTTGCAAGGATCGGTTGTACCGGCAGTGCTGCCCCGCGCCTTTACCTGCGGCTTGGTCGGAGTGCTGGTTTCGATTCTGTATAAGCTGGGGCTGCCCCTGGCGCTGTCGTCGTTGGTGGCGTTTGTGCCCAACATCGTTTTGGGTTTGATGCTGGTGTTTCGGACAAACACCGCCTACGAACGGTTTTGGGAGGGGCGGAAAGCCTGGGGATCCGTGGTGAATGACGTGCGCAATTTGGCCCGCCTGATTTGGGTAGCCATTGAAGAAAAGCAGCCCGGCGACCGGGAAGAGAAGATCCAAACTCTATATCTATTGCCCGCCTTTGCCATGGCCATGAAGCAGCACCTGCGCCAGGAACCTTTGCTGGATGAGATTCAGCCCCTGCTCAGCCCGGAGCAGTTGCAACGTCTCCAAAGCCTCAAACACCCCCCCTTGCAAATTGCCTTTTGGATTGGATCGGAGATTATCTGCAGCGCCAATACCAAAAGGGCCGCGTTGAGGTCTACCAGCTCACGATCATGGTGGAGCGGCTCAACAGCATGGTGGATGCGCTGGGGGCCTGTGAGCGCATTCTCATGACCCCAATGCCCATGGCTTATGCCCTGCACTTGAAGCAGTTGTTATTGCTCTACTGTTTATCTTTGCCGTTTCAGATGGTGGAAGGTTTGGGTTGGATGACCGGTCCCATTGTGGGATGGCTGAGCTTTATGTTGTTTGGCGTTGAAGAGATCGGCATCGAAATTGAAAACCCCTTCGGCCGGGATCCCAATGATCTGCCCCTCGATAACATTTGCAACAAGATGAAGCACAATATTGCGGATTTGATCAATTCCACTTAGGGAACTCTCGCCGTTCTGGATGGCAGGGCAGCTGCCCATTTCAGATCCTCAGCCGGCACCTACCCCTAGTGGAGATAGCCGGGGCGAACCCGATGATTGAGAGGAAGGGATCCCTATATCTTGGGTAGGGAACAAGATGGGTTTGGTGACATACTCCCATCGCTGACCCTACGGGTA
>NZ_JANSIO010000335.1:0-3633 GCF_047462195.1 Synechococcus sp. R3-13
AGCTGGCTGAGGCTGAGCAACGCCTCTGGAGCTTCTTTATCTGAGCCGGATCCCACCTGTCGGAGGAGTTCAATTGCCGTCGGCAGGTCGCTCAGTTCCGCCAAACGGCGACGGGTGAGAGAAGCCTCTGGCCCATCGGGAAACTGTGCCAGCAGCGCTTGGTAAGCCGCTTTGGCCTGGGGAAACTCCCGCGAGATCTGGTGGCTGCGGCCCCAGCGGTAGAGGTTCTGAGAGGTGGCGGGGGCACGCCCATAGGCCCGGGCAGCTTTGCCGTACTCCCGTTGCTCCCAGTAGGCATCGGCGAGGATCTGCCAGTCGGAAGCCGTGAGGGATCCCTCTTGAGCCTGCCGCCAGCGATCCAGCAGCGGCGTTAGCCCAGGGGTTTGCGGGTGATGTTGGGCCAAATCCCGCAGCAGGTCATAGCGGTCGGGGTTCAGCTCTAGCAAATGCTTGAGGGCACGTCCGGTCAGCGGGTGGGTGGGAAATTGCTGCCGCAGCCGATCCACCTGGCCCATCCCCCAGAGGGCGTAGGCGGCCACAGGACTGTGGGGATATTCCTGCAAAATCTTGGGCCACCAGATCCCTTGGGCTGTTTCCTTGTCCTGCAACTGTTCATAGGCTTGGGCCCTGAGCTTCCAAATCTCTTCCCTCAGAACCGGCAGGCTCTCTTCCAGCCCCTGCAAATGCTTCAAGGCAGATTGCGCTTGGCCGGCTTGCAGCGCTGCGTAGGCCCGCAGAAAGGCCGTTGTGGAAGTTTGGGGCAGTTGCGTCGGATCCCTGCCTTCTCGTGCAGAGGCCACCTCCGCGGTTTCTGCCCAGGATGAGGTGTAGAAGCCCCAGACAGCTCCACCCAGAGCCGCTCCTGCTGCCAGCACACCGGCAGCCCATCTTGTCCAGCGTCGTTGGCTGCTTGTCAGGATCCCCATGCTTTACCTCCCCACCACCTCTGACCTACGATACTCAACCTGACTGCGTTGAGTCACCAGACAACTCGATACTTGCGAAACGGCTGGAAAGCTCACCTGGCAAGCGGTCACCGAGCATTGGGGCCAGACGATAAGCAGGGAGAGGAGCAGTTCTTTCCTCAAATCTTCAAATTTCAGACAGCAGTGAAACAGCTCATTTCCCCAATTGCGGGATCCCTGTCGGGCTTTCGCTGCGGTACACCTTGGCCCCGACACTGCGCAGCTTTTCATCAATGGCTTCGTAGCCCCGGTCGATGTAGTGCAATCCGTGGATCGTGGAGCAGCCTTCAGCCGCCAGACCGGCCAACACCAGGGCCGCACCCGCCCGCAGGTCGGTAGCCACCACCGGAGCGCCGGAAAGGGACGGCACCCCTCGGATCAGGGCCACTCGGTTCTTCAGGCGAATATCGGCTCCCATGCGATTCAGCTCGGGAATGTGGTGCATGCGGTTTTCAAACACTGTCTCCTCAATGGTGCAACTGCCCTCGCTCAAGGCGGCCAAGGCCATGATCGGCGCCTGCACATCGGTGGGGAAACCAGGATAGGGCAGCGTTTGAATATCGGTTGCCTGACACAGCCAGCCTGAGCTCAGTTGAGCTGGGGCAATGCGCAACCGGTTTGGGCCCTCTTCTTCCACCCGCAGACCCATGGCTTGCAACTTGGCGATCACCGCCCGCAGATGATCGGGAATAACAGGGCCAACTGTGAGGTGAGAGCGGGTAATGGCCCCGGCAATGAGATAGGTGCTGGCCTCGATGCGGTCGGGAATGACCGTGTACTCTGTTCCATGCAAGCGGGGCACCCCTACCACCACAACCGTATTGGTGCCGACACCGCGAATGCGGGCCCCCATGGCTTGACAAAAACGGGCTAGATCCGCCACCTCCGGCTCTTGGGCGGCGTTCTCGATCACCGTTTCTCCATCCGCCAGCGTAGCGGCCATCATCAAGGTCTCGGTGGCACCGACGCTGGGATAGTCCAGGTAAATACGGGTTCCCAGCAGTTTACGGGCATAGGCATGAACCACCCCATGCTCGATTTGTACCGTCGCCCCCAAGGCTTGTAGACCCCGCACATGCAGATCCACGGGACGAGACCCGATCGCACAGCCGCCGGGCAAGGGAACTCTGGCCACCCCCAGCCGCGCCAACAGAGGCCCTATGATGAAAAAGCTGGCCCGCAACTGGCTGACCAATTCATAAGGGGCTTGAGAGGTTTTGAGGGAGCTGGCATCCAGGTCCAGGGTATTGCCAACATGGGAAACCTTAACTCCCAGCGTGGCCAGGATCTGTCCCATGCGTTCAATGTCCAGCAGACGGGGCACATTGTGAATTCGACAGGCCTCAGGAGCCAAGATGGCCCCGGCCATCAGCGCCAAGGCAGAGTTTTTTGCCCCGCCAATAGGGATGTGGCCACTCAGGGTCTGCTTGCCAATGATTTTCAGCACTGGCCCCATCATCTCTGGCGCGGTTGCCATGCCGGTCTGGGGCGGCGTCAGGCCAGGCTCTAGGGGATCCGCCCCGCTGACGCGATTGTCAAAACCTTTCAATCTCCCTCCTCACCCACAAAAAATAGGCGAACCCTTCTCAGAGAATACTCTGGGGATCACAGCAGCGGCTAAACTCGCAAGCCAAATTGGGTGTGAGGAAGAAGTTCCCATGGCTGTGCTTCTATCCTGCAGCAGCGGACAGGGGAGCGGCTAGGCCAGTTCACCAGATGCAGGTTCTCAGCGAAGGCAACTGGGGGGCAGCCCAACAGCAGGGGGCGGTATGATGGATGCTCAGGGGAAGTGCTTGCAAGGAAAACAGGAAGGAGACAGCCGATGATCGCCACTCAAGTCTCTGCCCAAGAGTTGTTTCGGGCCGCCTATGAAAACCGCTACACCTGGGATCCCGCTTTCCCAGGCTACAGCGCCGAGGTCAGCTATTGGGATGGGGAGCGCACATTCGTTGGGCAGGTGCGAGTGGGGGCAGACCTAAAGGCCACTGTTACCGGCGTAGAGGATGAGGAAGCTCGAAAAGCCATTCACAACCAACTCTGGGAGATTGCCATTCACCGGGTGCGCCGCAGCTTCGACGAGACCCATGGGAACAACACCTTCCGTTACGGCCAAACCCTGCCCGATGGCACAGTGGAGATCCTGGTGGGGGGCAAAGCAGAAGGGGATCGCTACCACGTGCGCGATAACCAGGTTACCATGGTGCACCGGCATATCCACGGAGTGGTGGTTACCATCCACACCTTCAGCAGCCACGATACCGGCGAAGGCTATCTTTCCCACCGCTACGATTCCGTCTATCACGATCCCCAAACGGGCGAGCAAAAAGGCGGGCGCAGCCAATTCGAGGATCTGTACACAAAAGTGGGCAAGTATTACATCCTCTCGGAGCGGCGTATCCAGACGGAGACGGAAACCGGCCCTGTGGAGAAGCGCTTCACCTTCAGCAACTTGACCTTGCTGGACACTGGGGCGTGAGCGACCCGGCATTGCTCTCTGCGGGGTAGAGGGCCGGCTCTCCCATTCGTCATTGTTGGGCAGCTACCGGGAGGCTGAGTTCACGCCCTTCTTGGCGGCCAAGCCTTTCTCGATAACGGGAAAGCCGATCTGTAGGCTTTCAAGCTTTGTTGCAGAACGATCCTGATACATTTACGCTGAACACTGCTGAAC
>NZ_JANSIO010000336.1:0-1044 GCF_047462195.1 Synechococcus sp. R3-13
CGCCCAAACGCTCCAGGCTTGGGGATCCGAGCGCTGCATTCCGGTGGAGGTGATCCCGGAGGCGAAACTGAACGGGGAACGGGTGAGCAGCTCTCGCATTCGAGCTGCCTTGGCGACTGGGGAGGTGTCCACCGCCGAAGCGCTCTTGGGTCGTCCTTACCGGCTAACGGGAGAAGTGGTGCAAGGGGATCAGCGGGGCCGACAACTGGGCTTTCCCACCGCCAACCTCCGCTTGCCTCCGGAGAAGTTTTTGCCCCGCGATGGGGTGTACAGCGTTTGGGTGGATGTGCCTGCTGCTGCGGCAGCTCTACCTGGGGTGATGAACATTGGCCATCGGCCCACGTTTGCCGGTTTACAGCACACCGTCGAGGTGCATCTATTGGATTGGACAGGAGATCTCTACGGGCAAGAGGTGCGGGTGGCGCTACGGGGCTTTATCCGCCCAGAGCGGAGATTTCCCACGGTGGCAGATTTGATTCAGCAAATTCAGCAAGATTGCCAAACAGCCCGCCAGCAATTGGGCTTGGCCGAGCAAGTGGGTATGGTCTAAAGAGATCTACCTCCTTTCTGAAGAGAGCTCGCAAGCGCCAAGGCTCACCCAGGCGCTGGTGCCATCTCGCCAGTATTCTTTTTTCCAGATGGGGGCGTTGTGCTTGAGGGTGTCGATGGCAAATTGGCAGGCAGCAAACCCTTCGGCCCGATGAGGGGTGCCCACCGCCACCAAGACGCTGATCTCGCCAATGCGCAGCTTGCCGATGCGGTGGTGGATGACCACACTGTTGGCATCTGGCCAGCGCTGCTGAATTTGTCGGGCAATATCGGCGAAGACCTTCAGAGCCATGGGCTCGTAGGCTTGGTATTCCAGGTAATCGACAGGGCGGCCATTGGTGTTGTCTCGAACGGTACCGCTCATCACCACCACAGCTCCATTGCCCGGATGGGAGGCCTCTTGGTGGACACGGTCGATGGACAGGGGAGCCAGGGTGATCTGGAAGGAAGTCTTCAGGACGGTCAGGAGCATGACTCTAGTCAATAATAAGCTCA
>NZ_JANSIO010000337.1:0-760 GCF_047462195.1 Synechococcus sp. R3-13
GTTCAGCAGTGTTCAGCGTAAATGTATCAGCCGGGCCAAGCTTGCGTTAAAACCCTCTGCCGCCCAGCAGCGGACAATTGCCCTGGATTATATCAATCCCCATCCACCCAGATCCGAGCGTGGCCGCGAACCGGATTGCGGACTTGGGCAGTCTGGAGTGCAAAAAGCAGCCTCCCCCGCTCAAGGTAGGCGCAGGGATCCCCTACAGCGCTGGCCGCAAGACCTCGGCTCGACTTCCTCGGCAGCTAGGTTGACTTGGGAGTTGAGGATGACGACGGTGATGGGAGCAGGAGTGGGAGGCAAAGAGCGGCTGCTCCTCCAGCCCCAACTGTCGGCGTACTGTTGTGGGGGAACGTTGGGCAGGATCAGGACGGTGTTTTGCAGGACGTTGCTTTGCAGGGTGGTGGCGTTGCCGTTCAGGATCGCCATCTGCTGGGTGTGGGAAGTCTGAGCTAGGACGGCTGGAGCAAACCCGAAGCCGAGCAGAGCTGCCACTCCGGGGAGGAGGAGTTGAGTGGACAACATCGAGGATTCTCCACAAGACGCCAGGATGCCGACACTTTAGCCTGCTTTGCCCTCCGCTGAGTTGCCCAAAAAAGCAAAAAAAGCTACGTGATGGGGAGGGATCCCTGCTGGGGACGTACAGCCGCGCGGCCCAGGCCCACAAAAAGGCCTGCAGAGGGTACTCTGTGCAGGCCCGTCTTGCTCGTCTGGATTGTCTTGATGGAGCTGATACATTCACGCTGAACTCTCCTGAACA
>NZ_JANSIO010000338.1:0-1952 GCF_047462195.1 Synechococcus sp. R3-13
TGATCAAAATGTTGGACTTCTGTAGCTCCACCTCATCCAGTTCCGAAACTCCGACGCTACCGGGGTTGGCCTTGGCAGCCAGACGCTTGTAGTGGTTGTAAACCGCCACCGACAAAACCTTCTTAGCTTTTTCTTGGCCAATCACATATTGGTCGAGATAGCGCATGATCTCCTGCGGCTTGGGCAACTGAGCCAGAGAAGGCAGGCTGCGGGAGGGTTTTTTGGGGGTTTCGCGACGGCTGGCGGCAGGGGCGGCAGCAGGAGGAGTGTTGCCGTCGTAGAGTTCCTCATCCAAAATCTCGTTGCAGAGCTCCACGCACTCGTCACAGATGTAGACCCCCGGCCCCGCAATCAACTTACGCACCTGATCCTGTGACTTGTTGCAGAAGGAGCACTTTAGATGGGAGTCATATTTGGCCATGGGATCCTCGTTGCTGCTTGCTCTTGGCTATCCTAATCCGGCAAAAGCCAGAAGAAAACTAAACCTTCCAATCCAGTCGCAAATTGGCTGCGAAAGCGTAAGGAGGCCGAAGTTGGTGGAATCTCACTGACCTACTAGTCTAGCATCTCCACTGGGCTCGTAGGGCTTGTTTCCGGATCCCCAAGGGGGCAGGGTGCCAAGAGATTCCCATGGGGATCAACTGGAAAGACTGGAGATATAGTCATTTCAAACTGGATTGAGACACTTCCCAAGCGCTCCGTGCCGCTTCCGCGACCACCCACTCTTCAAAGGGGAGCTGGGAAGCAATGCAACGGAGGTGTTTCATTCTTGCTTCAAAGTGACCATAAGCTTCTCCAGCGCTCTGCGCTACCCGTGCAAACGCCACAGCCTCGGTTCTCCCCAAGTGTCTTACAAGGAGGAAAACTGGAAATGGAAGGGGTGAGCCGTTTCGCTGCTATCGGGAATGGTCATACATCCTTTGGACGGATTTTATAGAAAAACCGCCCGACTTGACGCCGAGCGGAAGATGGTGTGAGGAGTGAACGGAAACATGCGTCTCCGCTGATCCCATCATAGTTGAACTTATCTGGCACTGGCAAAGGAATCCTTCAGTTAAGTTGGATACTTTTTGGAGGTGTGGCCGCGCCTTTTTGTAACCAAAAAGGGGAAGGAACTGTCCGTGTTGCGTTCGCTTCCCCCTATTGGCGTCCACTCCTCACTAGAGATGAATCATAAATTATCCCTGCCGCTAAGACAACCCACCCTACCCAAGTTTTTCGGGGATCCACCCTGTCAAGGATGCAGATCACCGGATTCCACGGTGGGATCCAGCGCCAACAGCTCCGCTTCGGTCAGCAGGGGGATCCCCAGTTGTTGGGCTTGCTCCAGCTTGGAGCCGGGGTCAGAGCCCACCACCACGTAGTCGGTTTGGCGGCTGACGCTGGCGGTGACTTTGCCCCCCCGACTCTCAATCCAAGCCTTGGCCTGCTGGCGGGAGAGGGTGGGCAAGGTGCCGGTGATTACGAATTTTTTCCCGGCCAGGATCTGGGAGACGGCAGGGTTCTCCTGCTGAGGAAGAGCGGGGATCCCTAGCGCCTGCAACTCCTGCAACAGGCGACGATGGGCCGGCTCGGCAAACCAGGCCACCACCGCTTCCGCCACTTCCGCACCTATCCCGTAGATCTGGGCGATGGTTTCTGCGCTGGCTTGGGCCAAAAGCTCAGGGGTGGGAAAATGGCCGGCCAAAATCTGGGCGGTGACCACCCCCACATGGGGGATCCCCAGCCCGTAGAGCACCCGTTCCCAGGGCTGCTGGCGAGAGCGCTGAATGGCTTGCACCAGCTTTTGGCTGGAGCGGGATCCCATTCCCTCCAAGCCCTGCAACTGCTCTGGGGTGAGGCGGTAGAGATCGGCTACGGTGCGCACTCCCAAGTTCTCCACCAATTGGGCTGCCCGCTTTTCCCCCAAGCCTTCGATATCCAAAGCATCGCGGCTGGCCCAGTGCTGCAAT
>NZ_JANSIO010000339.1:0-1499 GCF_047462195.1 Synechococcus sp. R3-13
CGGCACTGGCGGGCTACCTGCACCGCTTGGCCCAAGGATGTCGGGAGCGAGGGATCCCCCAACCGTTGATCATGCAGTCTTCCGGCGGGGTGACCTCCATCCCTCAGGCGGCGGCCCATGCTTCGGTGGCTTTGCTCTCAGGGCCGGCAGGCGGAGTTTACGGGGCGGCCTATCTGGGTCGGCTGAGTGGCTACCCCCACTTGCTCAGCTTCGATATGGGGGGAACCAGCACAGATGTGGCCTTGATCCAAGATGGGATCCCCCAGGTTACTCCCGCAGCGGTGGTGTGCGGCTTGCCCGTGCAACAGCCCCAAATTGACATCCACACTGTCAGTGCCGGCGGCGGATCCCTGGCCTATTTGCTGCCCGGCGGTGGGCTCCAGGTGGGGCCAGAGAGTGCCGGATCCAACCCTGGGCCGGCCTGCTACGGTCGGGGGGGAATAGCTCCGACGGTTACTGATGCCAACCTCTGGCTGGGGTACCTGCCGGATGGCGGGCGGCTGGGCAACTCGGTGCAGCTACGGCGGGAGCTAGCGGAACAGGCTATTGCCACGCTGGCGGATCCCTTGGGTTTGAGCTTGCAGGAAACTGCCGTTGGCATTCGCACCTTGGCCAACGTCGCTATGTCGCGGGCCTTGCGGGTGATCAGCGTGGAGCGGGGTTTGGATCCCGCCGATTTTGCCCTGTTGGCCTTCGGCGGAGCCGGGCCCATGCATGCCTGTGCTTTGGCAGAAGAGCTGGGCATCCGCACGATCTTGATCCCGGCTGCCTGTGGGGTGCTCTCGGCGCTGGGAATGGCTTTGGCAGATCTGCGGCGAGACTATCGGCGGGCCATCCTCCAACCTCTGCGGCAGCTCACGTCCGCTTCAGGGGGATCCCTGCTGGCTCAATGGGCAGAACCCCTGATCCGCCAGGCGAGAGCCGATCTGCAGGATCCGGCGCTGCACTTCAGCTTGGACTTGCGCTATCGCGGCCAGTCTTTTGAGTTGGAGATCCCAGTGCGGTTGTCGGATCCGATTGCTCATCTGGAACAGCAGTTTCACCAGGCCCACCAACAACGCTATGGATGGCAAGATTCAGCCCAGCCGGTGGAGGCAATTCAGTTGCGTCTACAGGCGGTGCAGGCCCTACCCACCGTGCCTTTGACCGCACCCCCCCCCTTGCCAGGGGATCCCCTCAAGGGTCGGCGAGAGGCATGGTTTGGGGGCAGGATGCGCCTGGTGCCGGTTTACGATCGGCAGCGCATGGGTGTGGGGTTTCAACTGCGCGGGCCGGCAATTGTCGAGATGCCGGAGGCAACGGCGGTGATCGAAGCCGATTGGACGGGGGTCATTGACGAAGTGGGAACCCTAATCTTGAGCTGTGTTCGCGATAGCGGGACAAAGTCCTGGTGAGTCCATCCGCAAGCAGAGCGTCATGGTCATTTCGATTCAAACTAGGATACTGTGCCCACACCCAAAACGTTGCTCGCGTCGGCGTTGCGGAGCAATAATGCAGGG
>NZ_JANSIO010000339.1:1509-1855 GCF_047462195.1 Synechococcus sp. R3-13
GAAGCTCACCCTAACCTGAAAGACCACAGCAGAGCTTGTTTTGAGAGGGAGAGGCAGGTGCTCCAGATCACCTTGACGAATACCTTCACGATTTTTGCGTCCAGATAGGGTGTTGTCTGTTTTCGTTTGTCAGGGTCTAGATAGATGGACTGGCCTCTGCAGCCCTTGCCCTGACTGGATTTTCGCGATTTCCCTCAAGGGCGGACGATGGGACTCGAACCCACGAATGGAGGATCCACAATCCTCTGCCTTAACCGCTTGGCTACGCCCGCCGCGATTCTGGCTATCTAGCTTAGCATGGGAAAAACGGGAGCAAACTACCCGACCCTGACTGCTTCGCAGTACA
>NZ_JANSIO010000340.1:0-1304 GCF_047462195.1 Synechococcus sp. R3-13
CAGGTGCGGGGCTGCTTGGGGTTGTAGCGCAGCGCCTTGTTCAGGCTGTTCAGGGCCAGCTTCGACCGCTTCAGTTGCAGCAGGCGGATGCCGCGATTGTGCCAGGCCAGAGCATCTTCCGGGTTGCTCTCCAGCACCTTGTCGTAGTTAACCACCGCCGACTTGTACTGCCCCAGGCGCCCCAGAATCAGGGCCAGGCGCAGCCGGGTTTCTTCGTCGTAGGGGTTGATGCTCAGGGATCCGTTGTAGCTGTCCACCGCCTCGCGGTAGCGGGCCAGCTGCACCAGCACATCCCCACGGCGGCTCCAAGCCAGGGCGAAGTTGGGATCCATGTTCAGAGCCCGGTCGTAGGCGGCCAGGGCTTCCGTCAGGTTGCCGCGGCGACGCCAGTCTTCCCCCCGCTCGAATTGGATGTCGGCACTGTTCCACTGAAACAGCCGCTGAATGAACTGCAAAATGGCGATCTGACGCGCTCCTTCTTCTGGCGTGGCGGAGGGGGTTTCGCCTGTGGCAATGCGCAGGATGGCCATCTGGATGGCCCGCAAAAAGGCCTGAAATCCCCGCACCTCTTCATCTTCCAGGGACTCTTTCCCCTCACGGCGGCGGTATTGCAGCCGGAACCGCTGCAGATCCCCGGGGGCAGGGAAGCTGGGATCCAAAAAGTGCATTAGCTCCAAGGCGCGGTACTCAAACAGCACCGGATCCTCTTCTGAGCCAGTAAAATCCAGCAGGGGCGCCTCTTCCAGGGGGCGGGGCAGCTCGGCGGGGGTGTGCAGCAGCGTCAGCAGACGCTGGTTTTGTCGTGCCGGGGCATGGGGAAACCCGCTGTACAGCTCATCCCTGGGCCAGGGATCGGCAACAAACTCTGGAGAGGCCACCACTCCCACCCAGCGGCATTGTTCGATGGCCAGTTGCAGCTCCAGCTTGCGGTTATCCCCCGGCTGCAGCATCCAGCGGTCAAACCAGACTTTGAAACCCTCGCGATCCAGCCGCTCCGCCAGTTGACGCGCCCACCGGGCTTGCTCTCGGTGGTAGCGCAAGAAAAGGTCGAACTTGTAATGCTCTGAAGACATGAACGCCCGCTCGCTGCTCTTCTCCAGCTTATCTTTGCGTTATCGCTGCGCGATGCTTTCACAAACGCAAACGCATTTGCTCCCCATCGGGTCTGGGGCAAGGAGCAAACCTAATGCTAGGCAACGCTTCCGCTCGATTGGTTCTGAATGGCGATGATGACCGGACAGCGATAGGCGATAGTTGGTGCAGGGCTTGAAAGGAGCATGCCTCTAACCCCCAAAACCCTGAAC
>NZ_JANSIO010000341.1:0-5627 GCF_047462195.1 Synechococcus sp. R3-13
GAGTGGGAGCCACCATTTCGGCTTTGATCGCGGTGGAGCTGGCCATTCGAGGGCACCTGACGCCGGGCGGAGGCTTTGCTGCCGGGGTGGCGGGGGGGACGGCCATTGGCTTGGTGGCGATCACCGCCTCTTCCACCTGGATGGAGGCCATCTACAAACGGTGGCGGGCTGCGATGTGGGAGAAGCTGTCGGTGGTGGCGTTTATCGGGGTGGCTGTGATGGCTCTGGCCGGCTGGGAATTGCCTAGAGGGGAGTTGGGGGATCTGTTTAGCGGCGGCTGGATCCCGATTCTCAATATTCTGGTGGCGATCAAAGTGGCGCTGGGATCCTGGGCGGCAGTTTTGATCTTTATTCGCTACCGCGGCTTGTTATGAGGGTCTAAATGGGTTAATGAGAGGTACCCCTGTCCCGGCAAAATCACGGACATTGCGAGTAACCAGGGTAAGTCCGTAAACCAAGGCTGTAGCAGCCAGTTGTTTGTCAATCGCATTTTGAGAGTGAGGTACGCACAGGCTTCCCCATACCTGGGCTTCGGTAATTGTGAAATCAAGAATGTGATCGGCATAGTCATCGACAACCGTTTGCAGCCACCTCTCCAGAAGGTTGGCTTGCAGATGATCGCCGCGATGGCGCATGAGTTCAACGCCTCGGCGGAGTTCGCCCAGCGTGATCACGCTGATGTAGATGCGGGCCTCTTGCTCAATGGCAGTTTGAAGAAATTCTTGAACCCCGGAGTTGGCTTGACTGTGTTTGCTCAGCTCACTGATGACGTTAGTGTCAAGCAAATACGTCATGGGCAGTGTTATCTTGCACTCGCTCAAAGTCTGAATCGTTGCCAACGTTAGGTATCGATCTGAGCACTTCGGCAAAGGACTGTTTCGCAGGCTGGAGTAAGACTTGCTCTAGGATTTTGCGGTGTTCGGCCTCTGCACTAACGCCGTGACGACTAGCCCTTTGTTTGAGAGCTTTGACAATGGCTTCGTCAACATTGCGAACAATTAACGTGGCCATAGAGCGTTTCCTCGATCGGCAGATCCCTGGGCGGCTTTGCTGCGACGATAGCATTGATATCATCTAAAGTTCAAGTTTTCCCGTCTATTGATACTGATGAAGAAGCTGCCCTTTTGCGGGTTGCCCCAGAGAACTCCTGCCTGCCAGGGATCCAAGCTCTGCCTGCTGTGCATAGCCTTTGAAAGCGCAACACTCAAAAAAGAGGGATCCCGATGAGCAACTTGACCTGCAGGTGACCTCTACAATAGAAGGCTGACTCTGCCACCTGGTGGGATCCCTATGCCGCGCCGCACCGATATCCACAAAATCTTGCTCATTGGAGCGGGGCCGATCGTCATTGGCCAAGCCTGTGAGTTCGACTACTCGGGCACCCAAGCCTGCAAAGCCCTGCGGGAAGAGGGCTATGAGGTCGTTTTGGTCAACTCTAACCCCGCCACCATCATGACGGATCCCAGTATGGCGGAGCGCACCTACATCGAGCCGGTGACGGCGGACTTTGTGGCCAAAATCATCGAGCGGGAGCGCCCTGATGCTTTGCTGCCCACCATGGGCGGCCAGACGGCCCTCAACGTGGCGGTGCAACTGGCCCAGCAAGGGATCCTGGAGCAGTACGGGGTGGAGTTGATTGGGGCCAAGCGGGAGGCCATTGAAAAAGCCGAAGACCGGGATCTCTTCAAGCAAGCCATGCAGCGGATTGGCTTGGCCGTGCCCCGCTCTGGCCTGGCCCACACCCTGGAAGAAGCCAAGCAGATTGCCCAGGAGATCGGCTATCCCCTCATCATCCGCCCGGCCTATACCCTGGGGGGCACCGGTGGTGGGGTGGCTTACAACCAGGAGGAGTTTGAAGAGATCTGCGCTGCCGGCTTGGAGGCCAGCCCCGTTTCCCAAATCTTGGTGGAAGAATCGGTCATCGGCTGGAAGGAGTTTGAGCTGGAGGTGATGCGGGATCTGGCGGATAACGTGGTGATCATCTGCTCCATAGAAAACATCGACCCGATGGGGGTGCACACTGGCGACTCCATCACCGTGGCCCCGGCCCAAACCCTCACCGACAAGGAATACCAGCGGCTGCGGGACTATGCCATCGCCATCATGCGCGAAATTGGCGTAGAGACCGGGGGATCCAACGTGCAATTTGCCGTCAACCCTGCCAACGGCGAGGTGCGGGTGATCGAGATGAACCCGCGGGTCTCCCGCTCTTCTGCTTTGGCCAGCAAGGCCACCGGCTTTCCCATCGCCAAAATTGCCGCCAAATTGGCAGTGGGCTACACGCTGCCGGAGATCCCCAACGACATCACCCGCAAAACTCCGGCCAGCTTCGAGCCCACCATCGACTATGTGGTCACCAAGATCCCTCGCTTTGCTTTTGAAAAATTCCCCGGCGCAGAGCCGGTTCTCACCACCCAGATGAAATCGGTGGGGGAGGCGATGGCCATTGGCCGCACTTTTCAAGAATCCATCCAGAAGGCATTGCGTTCCCTGGAAATCGACCGTCCCGGCTTTGGCAGCGATAGGCCGGAGGTTTTCCCCAAGCCAGAGGAAGTGCGGGCCAACCTGCGCACCCCCAACCCCTTCCGATTGCTCACCATCCGCACCGCTCTGCTCATGGGCTTTTCTGCCCAGGAGATTGCCCAACTCACCCACATCGATCCCTGGTTTATCGACAAGCTACAGGAGTTGGTGGAGGTGGAGCAAGCCCTCAAGGGGCGGGAGCTGGGATCCCTGAGTGCTGAGGATCTGCGGCATCTCAAGCAAATGGGCTTCAGCGACCGACAAATTGCCCACCTCACTGGATCCACGGAACATCAGGTGCGGGCCTGCCGCAAAAGCCTGGGGGTGATCCCCACCTACAAAACTGTAGATACCTGCGCCGCCGAATTTGAGGCTGCTACCCCCTACCAGTACTCTACCTACGAGAGCGAGTCGGAGATTTTCCCGGCCCGCAAAGAGAAGGTGATGATCTTGGGAGGTGGCCCCAACCGCATCGGCCAGGGGATCGAATTCGACTACTGCTGTTGTCATGCTGCCTTTGCCCTCAGCCGCCTGGGTTACGAGGCGATCATGGTCAACTCCAACCCGGAAACCGTTTCCACCGACTACGACACCGCTGATCGCCTCTATTTTGAGCCGCTCACCCATGAAGAGGTGATGAACTTGGTGGATGCTGAGCAGCCGGTCGGCCTGATCGTGCAATTTGGCGGTCAAACTCCCCTCAAGCTGGCGCAGGGGCTGGCAGCAGCCCAGGCTCCCATCTGGGGAACTTCCCCCGACTCCATCGACATTGCTGAGGATCGGGGGCGCTTCGAGCGCATCTTGCGGGAGTTGGATATTCGCCAACCGGCCAACGGCATTGCCCGCAGCGTGGAAGAAAGCTTGGAAATTGCCCGCCGCATCGGCTATCCGGTGGTGGTGCGGCCCAGCTACGTCTTGGGGGGACGAGCCATGGAGATCGTCTATTCCGACCAAGACCTGCAGCGCTACATGCAACTGGCGGTGGCGGTGGATCCGGATCGTCCGGTGCTGGTGGATCAGTTCCTGGAAGAGGCGGTGGAGGTGGATGTGGATGCCATTGCCGACCGCACCGGCGCTGTTACCATCGGCGGCATTCTGGAGCACATCGAGCAGGCCGGGATCCACTCGGGCGATTCGGCCTGTGTATTGCCCAGCCGCACCCTCAGCCCCGAGGTGCTGCGGGTGATCCGCGAGTGGACGGTGAAGTTGGCCCAAGCTCTGAAGGTGGTGGGCCTGATCAACGTGCAATACGCCGTCCAAAAAGGTCAAGTCTATATCCTGGAGGCCAATCCGCGCGCCTCCCGCACCGTCCCCTTTGTCAGCAAGGCCATCGGCCATCCGCTGGCAGACTACGCCGCTCAAGTGATGAGCGGCAAAACCCTAGCCGAGCTGGGCTTTACCCAGGAGGTGATCCCCTCCCACATTGCCGTCAAAGAAGCGGTTTTGCCCTTCCACAAGTTTCCCGGCACCGACACGCTGCTGGGGCCGGAGATGCGCTCCACCGGTGAGGTGATGGGCATTGACACGGACTTTGGCCGCGCTTACGCCAAAGCCCAACTGGCGGCGGGGCAGAATCTACCTCTGCAGGGGACGGTGTTCATCAGCGTCAGCGACCGGGATAAACAGGCGGTCATCCCGGTAGCCCGCGAGTTTGTGGGGCTGGGCTTTCGCCTGTTGGCCACCGAAGGAACCCAAAAAGTTTTAGCCGAGCACGGGATCCCGGTGGACAAAGTCCTCAAGCTGCACGAGGGACGGCCCCACGTCATCGACGCCATCAAAAATCACCAGATTCAGCTCATTATCAACACCCCTTCCGGTGTCGAGGCGCAGCAAGATGGCCAAAAGATCCGCCGCACTGCCCTGGCCTACAAGATCCCTCTGGTGACCACCTTGGCAGGGGCCAAAGCCACCGCGGCTGCCATCCGTGCTTTGCAGTCGGGATCCCTGCAGGTGAAGTGCTTGCAGGATTTTTTCTCTGTCTAGGATTCTGGAGGAAAAAAAGCAGGTCCCGGACGGCACCTCTTTCCTAAACCTATCCTTAAGAAACGTCTGCTCAAGCTTGGCTGCCATCAACTGCCAGTGACCGACCTTCGCCGGGAAGCTCTCAAAGACCTCCAAATTGCAACATATCGGTGCTGATTTGTATCGACAAATCCATTTTTTTCACAGTCCCGTTGCGAAAGTTAGGGATCCCTGTCGGCGTCCCTAAAACTGTCTAGCCTGAAAGAAGGAGACGCTTTTGGCGGTCGGCGCGGGAAGAGTTTTGCCCCGTTCAAGGAAGCCGACAAAGCAAAGAATGGTTTTGTCTCTTTAGGAGTTGGCCTATGAGTACGGTAATTCGCCGCTCCTCGGCTGCACGGCAGCTCTGGAGTTGGAATGGCTTTTGTCAATGGATAACCAGCACCGAAAACCGGCTTTACATCGGCTGGTTTGGCGTATTGATGATCCCGACCTTGTTGGCAGCAGCCTTTTGTTTTGTAATCGCTTTTATCGCTGCTCCGCCGGTGGATGTGGATGGGATCCGCGAGCCGGTGATCGGCTCTTTGATAGGGGGGAATAATCTCATCTCGGCAGCGGTGGTGCCCACCTCAGCGGCCATCGGCTTGCACTTTTATCCCATTTGGGAAGCCGCCTCTTTGGATGAATGGCTCTACAACGGCGGCCCCTACCAACTGATCGTGCTCCATTTCCTGATCGGGGTGTGGTGCTACCTGGGCCGGCAGTGGGAGCTGAGCTATCGCTTGGGCATGCGTCCCTGGATTGCGGTGGCGTTTTCCGCTCCGGCGGCGGCGGCTACGGCAGTGCTCTTGGTCTACCCCATCGGCCAGGGCAGTTTTTCGGAAGGCTTGCCCCTGGGGATCGCCGGCACCTTCTACTTCATGCTGGCTTTCCAGGCGGAGCACAATATCCTCATGCACCCTGCTAGCTGGCTGGGGGTGGCCGGCGTCTTTGGCGGCGCTCTGCTGGCCTCCCTGCACGGCTCCCTGGTGATCTCCAGCCTAATCCGCGAGACCTCGGAAGAAGAGTCACAAAATGCCGGCTACCGCTTCGGGCAGGAGGAAGTCACCTACAACTTCCTGGCCGGGCACTACGCGTTCTTGGGG
>NZ_JANSIO010000342.1:0-7590 GCF_047462195.1 Synechococcus sp. R3-13
GAGTGCGGGGCTTCCCGGCGGTTTAGCTAACCTCTCTCTCAGAGGGAGAGAGGAGCAGCCTCGCCGCTATCGGGAATGGCCACCAAAGCTCAGGATCCGGTGGTCTTGGCGGCCTCGACCTCTTCCTCGCCCAGCGCAATTACCCGTTCCGTGGCCTGCAACGAAGACTGCAAGCTCTCCAACTTTTCCCGGCTGGCGCGGTTCAGCCACGACTCGATTGCATTCACCAAGAGCTGATCCACAGAGAACCAGCCCCCCCCATTCACCGCAAAGGCCAGGAAGATCGCTGCGTAGATGGCCGACAGCTCCAGATAGGGAACGCTAAAGCCGGCCACTTTGATGTGGTGGAACATGGCCACCGCCATCGTGGCGAACAAGCCCAGTGCTGCCCCTCGGGTCAACAAACCCAACGCCACCATGGGGGCTGCAATCAGCTCGGTATAGGCAGCCACATAAGCGAAGAAGATCGGGAAGGGCAACCCGATCACTTCTACATAAGCCGTCGCAAATCCTTCGATATCTGCCAGTTTGTCAAGGCCGTTGTGAATCATGAATAGCCCTGCCACCACCCGCAAAACGGTCCACGCCACCTGAGACCAGCGCGGAGTTACGCTGTCGTGACGCAAAGCTGAGGCGAGTAGCACGGGAAACTGCTGAGTGAGTGCCATAGGATAAAACCTGCGATGCAAAGATGAGCAAAGATTTTAACTTATTGTAACGATTCTAAATTTCTGTAACAAGGGTGGGACTCAGATCCCCAGTGGTCAAGGGATCCCATGCAAAAACAGGGATCCCATGCAAAAACAAGGCCTCCGGCCCGCTTTCGCGACCGGTCGGGTGGGTTTCCGGCGAGCTTTCACCCTCGCACACCACCTCTGCTCTTGGCCTGGGACTTTTCCGGCCTTGCTGAGACCTGTCAACCTCTGTAAATGGATCCCTCATAATGGGTTCATTGGCTGACCCTGTCGCTATGATTGCCGAATCTGTCCTCGCCTCTGATGTCAGCTCCGCCAAATCCCAAGCCGGGAGAGAGGAGGGATCCCCACCTGCCATTCGTTTGCGGAGGGTCAGCCGCAACTTTTCCGGGATCCAAGCGGTGGACGGGGTGGATTTGGAGGTGCAGCAGGGGGAGTTTTTTACGTTGTTGGGGCCGTCGGGTTCGGGCAAAACCACCTGTTTGCGGATGATCGCGGGCTTTGAGCGTCCGGATGAGGGGCAGATCGAATTGAACGGCCAGAATGTTTTGGGTCTGCCGCCCTACCGACGGCCTGTGAACACGGTGTTTCAGGACTATGCTCTCTTCCCCCACATGACGGTGGCGGAGAACGTTGGCTACAGCTTGATGATCCGCGGCATACCGCCGAAGGAGCGCCAAAAGCGAGTGCAAGAGGCGCTGGAGCTGGTACAACTGCCCGATCTGGGATCCCGTAAACCCAGCCAACTTTCAGGGGGGCAACGGCAACGGGTGGCCTTGGCGCGGGCTTTGGTTGGCCGACCGCAGGTGCTCTTGCTGGATGAACCTTTGGGGGCGCTGGATTTGAAGTTGCGCCAACAGATGCAGTTTGAACTCAAGGCCCTACAACACCGCCTTGGTCTCACCTTTTTGTACGTCACCCACGACCAAGAAGAGGCCCTGACCATGAGCGATCGTATTGCCGTGTTCAATCGCGGGCGCATCGAACAGGTGGGATCCCCGGCAGAGCTCTACGAGCGACCTGCCACCCGGTTTGTAGCCGGTTTTATCGGCCAAACCAACTTGATCGAGGGATCCCTGGCGGAACGATGCGTGGGAGAAGCGGCCCTGTTTGCTTTGCGCCCGGAGCACATTCGGATTGACTTATCTGAAGAAGGGATCCCCGATGGCCACTGCCGCTTGCGGGGACGGATTTGCGACACTGCTTATCTAGGGGCTTTCATTCGCTATCAGGTATGGGTGTCGGGCTGTGAGGTGAAACTTTTGGCTGTGCAACCCAACCCCGGCCTGAATTTGCAGCAGTTGCCGGAAGGGACGGAGGTGACTTTAAGTTGGGATCCCAGCCGGATGCACCGCATCCCCGAATAGGGCTCTCAATCCCGATCTCCTCTGGAGCTTGTCTATCCGGCGTCGGCGCTATCTTGCAGGCAGTTGACACTCCCGCCGACTGAAGTCGAGGGATTCTTACGTAGCCCAGAAACGGGCTCGCAACGGCGTTGTCAAAGGGAGAAAAACGGGCCATGATGCGCATTTCCATCCAGCCGGAGAGTGGGATCCCTGGCTCCGTACAGCTTTTTAATTTGCTCTGCTTTGCCATCGCCTGCGGGCAATTTCCTCCCGGCTACCGCCTGCCCAGCACCCGTCAATTGGCTATGCAAACAGGCCTGCACCGCAATACCATCCACAAGGTTTACCACCAACTCGAGGCTATGGGCCTGGTGGAAACCCGCGCTGGATCTGGCATTTACGTGAGCCGCTCCGCCCGCCAGGTGGTTAACTACTCTCGCGGCCTGGGGGAAAACCTGGATCGATCCCGACAGGTCCTGGAGCAGGTGCGCCAGGGCATCGACCAGCTGCTGCAGCAGGGGTTTTCTTTGGAGCAGGTGCGGGATCTGCTGCTAGCGGAGATCGATTGGCGATTGCGCTGCAGTGCCCAAGTGCTGGTGTGTGTGCCCAACCGGGATTTGGGTACAGGACAACTGATGGCCCAGCAAATCCAGCAGACTTTGGGCATCCGGGTCCAGTTGGTGCCCCTGGAGGAGCTGGCCACCGTCCTGGATCAGATCCAGTCCGGCACCGTGGTGACGCTCCGCTATTTTCTCAGCGCCGTCGAGGCCATTGCCCAGCCGCGAGGGGCCCGTGTTCTGACGGTGGAGGTGTCTGACTACGCCCGTGCAATTGCCCTGATCCGCCAATTGCCTTCCTACGCCTGTCTGGGGCTGGTGAGCATCAGCACTGCCCTGCTGGAGGTTGCCGAGGTGATTGTCTACAGTCTGCGGGGAGACCTGCTGGTGCTGACGGCAGTGATCTCGGATACGGAACGGGTGGGATCCCTAATCCGCCGCGCCCATACGCTGATTTGCGATGAGGCCAGCTACCCCACCCTGCGGGTCTTGGTGCGCCAAGCCCGAGGCGATCTAATCCGCACACCCAACCTAGTCTGCGCCACCCCCCACATCGGAGAAGCAGCCATGGCCGAGCTGCGACGGGAACTGGGTGGGATCCCTGGAGCCGGAGGAGATGGGGACGCAAGCAGTAGCAGTTTGCAAGGCAAAGAAACCCATTAAGCCTTGTTGCAGGTGAGCCATTTTGCGGATGACAGGCTGCCCGATATCGTGTTTAAGTGGAAATACGGTAAAAGCTTACTCACTTTGATTCATCGCTGATCAGTCTTTACACGTATGGTGATCCTCGACTACGCCTCCGCCAATCACGACTATGTGGCGGTCACCCGGGAAGGTTTCTGGGAGGCCATCCGCTTCCAAGACCATTTTTACGTCTTCAACCGGGGCTTTTCTCAGCTGCAAGAGGCCATCGCCAGTTGCCGCTACGACATGGATCACGGATCCCTGATCAGCCTGGTGGTGGTGCGCCCTCAGGGCTATGAAGTGTGGTCGCAGGTGGGATCCGACATTCCCGTCTTGCCGAAGCAACTCTTGAGCCCCACAGCCAGGGACTCCGTCTCGCCGGCGCGCCAGTGCTCCGCACCCCTGTCACCAGCGCGGAAGCGTCGCATAGCAATGACGGCTCCATCGGAGCCCGAACGTCCTTTCTGGTCTTTCTGGGGCTGGGGATCCAAGGCTTATGTGGTGGATGGCGAGCCGGCTGCACCCCAGTCTTTGTTCCACCATAGCCCTCGGCCCTACAACGCGCTACAGGCTTGAGCCGGAATCGGTTGCGCCAGCGTCGTGCAGCAACAGTTTCAGGGAACAGGACGGCTCCACATGCAAATTGAGATCCGGCTCTTCCACCAGCAGGGGCACGCGCTCGGCCACTTCCAGGCCAAATCCTTTCAAGCCGCTGATGTGGCGAGAGGTGTTGCTGATCAGGCGCATTTTGCGCACCCCTACATCCCGTAGGATCTGGGCGCCGATGCCGTAATCGCGCAAGTCCATCGCCACCGGTGGCGCGGTTTCAGAAAGTCCCAGATCTTGCCGGGCGTAGGACTTGATTTGCTCGATGAGACTCAGCTCCTGCTCTTGCCGGCGCAGGTACACCAGCACCCCCTTGCCTTGGTGGTCGATCATCTTCAGGGCCGCTGTCAATTGGCGGCGACAATCGCAGCGCAGGGATCCCAGCGCATCCCCTAGGGGACACTCCACATGGACGCGCACCAGGACGGGCTCAGCGGCAAATTGGGTCGGATCCCCTTTCACCAGGGCCAGGTGCTCGACTTGGTTGAGGCTATCGCGGTAGCCGTAAACCCGAAACTGGCCAAACTCCGTTGGCAGGGTGGCGGCAGCCTCTCGGTGAACCAGTTGTTCGGTGCGCAAGCGGTACTCGATGAGGTGGGCGATGGTGATGATCTTCAAATCGTGCTGACGGGCATATTCGATCAACTGGGGCAGGCGGGCCATGGAGCCATCCGGGTTTTGGATCTCGCAAATCACCCCTGCCGGATACAGCCCGGCCAACATCGCCAGATCCACCGCTGCTTCCGTATGGCCAGCCCGTTTGAGTACTCCGCCCTCCCGTGCCCGCAGCGGAAAGACATGCCCAGGCCGGCGCAGATCTTCCGGTCGCGTGTGCGGGTGAATGGCCGCCTGAATGGTGCGAGAGCGATCGGCAGCGGAAATGCCGGTGGAAACTCCAGCCTCTGGCCCAGCATCAATGCTGACGGTGAAGGCAGTTTGGTTGCTGTCGGTGTTCTGCCCCACCATCAGCGGGATCTTCAGCTCATCGAGGCGGGATCCCTGCATGGCCAGGCAGATAAGGCCCCGCCCGTAGGTGGCCATGAAGTTGATAGCTTGGGGCGTGGCAAACTGGGCAGCACAGACCAGATCCCCTTCGTTTTCTCGGTTTTCGTCATCGACCACGATGACCATGCGACCACACTTGAGGTCTTCGAGGGCTTCGGGGATGGAGTGGAAGATCGTTTCTGTCTCGGCCTGCGGGATGGCACTCATGGAAAAGGGGACGCAAAAAGGGAAAACCTGGCACAGCCGGCTCTGGGCACCGGATCTGCCGGATCTATGCTAGAGCAAACCGGGCAACAGCTAGGGATCCCAAGGCAGAGTCAGTACTTGGGAATCGAGGGATCGTAAGCCTCTGCCCAGGCGAGGATCCCCCCGCGCAGGTTTTTTCCTTGGATCCCAGCAGCTTGCAGGATCTTCAGGGCTTTGGCCGAGCGTGCCCCACTCTTGCAGTGGACGATCAGCTCTGAGCCGTTAAGGAGGCGACGCACCTGCTCCACCCCGTCGCCGTTTTCAATTTGGGGCAGGGGGATCAGGTGAGCACCAGGGATCCGGCCTATCTCCCACTCATTTGGGTTGCGCACATCGACCAACACAAAGTCTTGGTGAGCATCCATCCGCGCTTTCAGCTCGGCCACAGTGATCTCGGGGATCTCTGTCTGGCCAGCTTGTTCTGTGGCTTGGGCTGGCGGGATCCCGCAGAACTGCTCATAGTCGATAAGCTGGGTGATGGGAGGAGTGGCGGGGTTTTTGCGCAGCTTCAGCTCCCGGAAGCTCATGTTCAGGGCATCGTAAAGCAGCAGCCGCCCGCTCAGGGTTGTGCCCACGCCCAGCAGGATCTTCACGGTTTCGGTAGCTTGAATAACACCGATGATGCCGGGGAGGATCCCCAACACTCCCCCTTCGGCGCAGGAGGGCACCAGTCCTGGTGGGGGCGGCTCGGGGTAGAGATCCCGGTAGTTGGGCCCATCTTCGTAGTTGAAGACCGTCGCTTGTCCCTCGAAGCGGAAGATCGAGCCGTAGACATTGGGCTTGCCCGTCAACACACAGGCATCGTTCACCAGGTAACGGGTGGGGAAGTTATCGGTGCCATCCACAATCACGTCATAGTTGGCAAACAGCTCCAGTGCGTTGTGGGCCTTCAGGGCGGTGTTGTAAACATCCACTTGACAGTGGGGGTTGATCTCCAGGATGCGGTTCTTGGCCGATTCCACCTTCGGCTTGCCCACCCAGGAGGTGCCGTGGATCACCTGCCGCTGCAGGTTGGACACATCCACCACATCAAAATCGACAATGCCGATCCGCCCCACGCCGGCTGCCGCCAAGTACAGCAACAGGGGCGAGCCAAGGCCGCCTGTGCCGATGCACAGCACTTTGCCCGCTTTCAGCCGCTTCTGTCCTTCTAGGCCCACCTCGGGCAGGATCAAATGCCGAGAAAACCGCTCCATCTCTTCGCGGGAGAGGCTGACTTGGCTGGTATCCAGGTTCAACATGCTCACAACCCTCCAGCAATAGCGGGAACGATGCTGATGACGGCTTGTTCTCCCACGGGGGTGTTGTTGCCTTGGGGCAACGTGCGCACATCCTCGTCGTTGAGGTAGACATTGACAAAATTGCGCAGCTTCCCATCCTCGGTGTAGAGGTGGCGCTTCAGCTCGCCATAGCGGGCGATGAGGTTGCCCATCACTTCGCCAACATTGCTGCCCTCGATCTCGACAGCCTCCAGGTTGTCGGTGTAGGGGCGCAGGGGAGAGGGGATCAGAACTTTGGTTGCCATGGGAGTTCGGGGAGAGATCTGGGGTATCTACTGGGGACTTTTGCGGATCCAGAGGATCTGGGCTGACCTATCCGTTTGTCGATCTTGTTGGGGCTGTCTACTGACTTTGAGGATTCAGCTATGTTACAGACAAGGTTCAGCACTAGACTACCGCTTTTTCCGGTGGCGCCCATCCCAGCTTTCAAGGATCCCAACTGAACTTAGCCGTGAACTTCAGCCTCAAACAGCGGCAAAGCCCAAACGACTCTAGCTTGCCAAAGCCGGGAGCGGGGGGATGCAAATGTCTTCCAGCATCTGCATCGGCTCCCGTTGGGGCTGCTCCTGCTCATCCAAAACCCAGCTCACCACCTCTTCTGCCTTGCCCTCGCGCACACTGACGATCACACAGGAAAAGCCCCAAGGAAAAGCATGCTGCCGATCAAACTCGGAGGGAATGGCCGCATGGTTGGGATGGGAATGATAGGTGCCCAGGATCCCCAGCCCTTTGCGCACCGCGTGGTCGTTGGCCCGCTTGAAATCCGCCGGATCGATCAAAAAGCGGCGGCGGCTGGATTCCCCGTCTGCCAGAGGGTTTTCCGCTTGATCCCAGGTGTTGGTCACCGACCAAAGCTCGTGGATGATCTTGTCGGATCCCCGGATTTCCCCAATTAAAATGCCGCAGCTCTCGTGGGGAAAGGCTTGTTCGCCGTGCTGGCGGATGCTGTGAAGGTGGTCTGCCGAGAGGTAGAGGGCCATGAATCTCGCCTTTGCCGATGGAGTTACCGTTCTTTTATTCTGGCACAAGTTGGCCGGGGATCCCTCAACTTAGCTACAGCGGATGCCATTGGGGCGCAACGGGCAGGCTGTTCCGCAGAGGCCGCCGCTGCTGAAAATGTTCGGCCACCAGTGTGGCGCGGTCAGCTAGAAATCGCAGGAGCCCCGCACTG
>NZ_JANSIO010000343.1:0-924 GCF_047462195.1 Synechococcus sp. R3-13
GTGCGATTTTCAATCACCTGAATGGGAACCGGCAGCGCTCCTGCCCTGAGCTTGACCGCCAAGTCAGTGGCGGTTTCCACCGTAAAATTGCCCGTGATCACCGCCATCCCGCCGGTGATGCCGGTGCGGGCAAACTCCGGCCCCACGATCGGGGCACTGATCAACACGTCGTCCAGAAAAATGCCCAATGGACGTTCTGTTCCGGCCAGATCTCGGGTGAGCTGAGTAAATTTTTCTGCCCCCTCCGGCTTGAACTCCAGCAGCACCTCCCAACTCTGGGATCCGCGGCGAGGGGCTTGGGGATAGGCATTGCGCAGCAGATCCCCGGTGAGGCCGACCCGCTCAAACAGAGTATCCGGATCCTCCCCCGCTGTTATCTCTCCCCGCTCGTTGCGGGGCAGCGCGCCGACGGGAACCAAGCCCTTGCGAAACTCCAGTTGGGCTGTATCTCCAAGGAGAGCAATGGCCCGATCCGGATCCGCCACCCCCGGCAACTGCACGAACAGGCGGTCTTGGCCGCTGATCTGCACCAGAGGCTCAGCCACCCCCAGCCCGTTGATCCGCTGCTGGATGACGGCCTCTACCCCCTGCATCACTTCGGGGGTGATTTCAGGCACCTCCTCGGTGGGCACAGCTTGTAGCGTGAGCTGGGTTCCTCCCTTGAGGTCAAGGCCAAGGCGAACCTCCCGGCTGAAGCCCAAGTAAACGAGGGCAACCACCACGGCCAAGATGAAGATCAACCCTCGCAAAAAGGAGAGCCGACTGAGCCACGACGCTGAGGATCTAGCCATACTGCTGAGAAGGTGAGGAACACGGTCGCACTCGATCTGAGGCTCTTAGGATTTTGGCACTTTGTAAACTACCCGACCCTACACCGCCTTAGCAGTGTAGCGCGGGCTTTCAGTAGCCCTGAGCCTGTTATGC
>NZ_JANSIO010000344.1:0-1216 GCF_047462195.1 Synechococcus sp. R3-13
AGATCGGTGGATCCCGCAACGCCTGGCAGGGTTCCTGCACTGAGCACCACCAAGTCGCCATCCTTGAGCAAGCCATCTTCCTGAGCCAAGCTGATGGCCGCTTGAAAGGTCTGGCGGGTGGTGGCCAAATCCATAACCAACAGCGGATGTACCCCCCAAACCAACTGCAGCCGCCGTGCCACTTCCACATGGGGGGTTACGGCTAGGATGGGAGTGCGGGGGCGAAACTTAGAGACATTGCGAGCAGTAGCCCCTGTTTTGGTCAGGGTCATCACGGCTACAGCATCCAACTCTTGGGCGATCTCCCCCACGGCGCGGCTGATCGAGTCGGTGATCAGGGTTTTGGGCCGCATTCCAGCAGGACTGTTGCCGTTGTTTTGGCTCAGCTCCTGCATGGCAAGGGCGCGAAGGCGTTGTCGTCGGTCGGCGGAGGTCAGGTCAAAGTAATCGCGCTCGGTGCGCACGGCAATGCGGGCCATGGTGGCAACGGCCTCGACAGGGTATTTGCCCACAGCCGTCTCGTTGGAGAGCATGACGGCATCGGTGCCATCCAAAATGGCGTTGGCCACATCGGAGATCTCGGCACGGGTGGGTCGGGGGCTGTGCACCATGCTGTCCAGCATTTGGGTGGCCGTAATTACCGGGATCCCCAGGGAGTTGGCCAGGGCGATCACCCGCTTCTGCAGGATCGGCACCTCTTCCGCAGGCAGCTCTACCCCCAGATCTCCCCGCGCCACCATCACACCGTCGCTGAGGGCCAAAATCTGGGGCAGCTGTTCAATGGCCTCGTGTTTCTCGATCTTGACGATGATGGGTACCCGCTTGTCGGCTGAGCCCGAAGAAGGCCGTTTGGCAGAGGCGATGAGCTCCCGCAGCTCCAGCACATCAGAGGGATCCCGCACAAAGCTGAGGGCCACCCAATCCACCCCTTGGTTGAGGCCGAAGTAGAGATCTTCTTTATCCTTTGGGGTCACGGCGCGGATGCTCAGGCGCACACCGGGGAAATTGACCCCCTTGTTGTTGGAGAGGGTACCCCCGACAATGGTGCGGCAGAAGAGTTCGCCCGCTTCCGGATCCACGGCTTCCACCCGCATCTCCACTCGACCGTCGTCGATGAGGATCGTCGCTCCTTCGGGCACTTCTTGGGCCAGCTTGTCGTAGGTGACCCAGCTGCGCTCTTGGGATCCCAAGACGGGCTTACTGGTCAACACAAAGG
>NZ_JANSIO010000345.1:0-1155 GCF_047462195.1 Synechococcus sp. R3-13
TACCGCTTAGCGGTCGGAGCCGGGTAGTTTACCTTTCAACCAGGCCACCCTTGAAACCACTATTATGGGTCAAGGCACCCCAGTCAAATGACGAATCCTGTCCGTCTCCCTAAAATAGCGACAGATAACAGGTGAATAGCGCTTTACCCTTTTCCCCAACAGCCTCCTCGAGTCCTCATGAAGCGTGTACTGGTCGTAGATGACGATCCCCTCTCCCTGAAGGTGCTGAGCCGCCACCTGACTCAGCATGGCTATCGGGTTTGTACAGGCGCTTCGGGTGTAGAAGGGTTGCGTCTGTTTGCCCAAGAGCAGCCGGATGTGGTGGTTTCAGATGTGGTGATGCCGGAAATGGACGGCTTCGAGTTTTGCCGACAGCTGCGCCAACAGCGCGGCGGCGAGCTCGTCCCCTTCATTTTTCTCTCTTCGCGGGGAGAGATCGATGACCGGGTTCAGGGCTACGAGCGGGGGGCGGATGACTACATCATCAAGCCCTTTGAACCCCTGGAGTTGGTGGCCAAAATCGAGGCCCAGATTGAACGCTCCCGCCGCACCCAATCGGAAATTTTGCGGCTAATCCAACAGCAGTCCCAGCCAAAACCCGAAGCGGACCCCCGCCCCACCCCACCCGAATTGCCTCTGACCCCTGCTGAGGAGCGGGTCTTTCGGGAAGTCATTCGCGGCTTCACCAACAAGCAAATCGGCGAGAAGCTGTTCATCAGCCCGCGCACTGTGCAAACTCACCTGACCAACATCCTCAGCAAGCTTTCTTTGGAAAATCGCTCGCAACTGGTGCGTTTTGCCTACGAACGGGGCTACACCGCCGAAGAGGAGCCGGGCCAGAAGGGATCCCTCTCAGGCCAGGTGTAGCCTCAAAACAGCACGTGGCGCTTTTCGCACCCGGCAGGGGATCCGCTCCTTGCCCAAGCGGACAAATGCCTCGTAGCGATGGCAGCCGGAGAACCCATAATACTCCCCTTCCACTTCCAAAACCTCAATGGGCTCCTGTAGGCCGACTGCTTCAATGGAAGCCATCAGCGCCTGCACCTTATCCGGATCCGTTTGCCGCGGCAAAGGGCGGCGAATTTGGGCAAGGGGAATCTCGCGAATCTGCGCCATGTTGAACTTTCTGATACATTTACGCTGAACACTGCTGAA
>NZ_JANSIO010000346.1:0-3786 GCF_047462195.1 Synechococcus sp. R3-13
CCGGCACTGACCCTACGGGTACAGTGCGGGGCCTTAGCTACCCCCACACCCCCATAAGCTAACCCAAACCCAATTACTGAGGTGCTGGATCCGGTTTATCTACCCGAGTTGCCCCCCACCCAAGACGAGCTCCCCTACGACGACAGCGAACCTATGGAAAGCTGGCGGCACAGGTGCCAGATGGACTTGCTCATCTCCACTACCCAAACCTGGTTGCAGCAGCGCCCTGATGGCTTTGTCGGTGGCAATATGTTTCTCTACTACAGCTTGGAGCAGACCCGCGGCCGCAATTTCAAAGGGCCGGATTATTTTGTGGTGTTGGGCGTGCCTAAAGGCGAGCGCAAAAGCTGGGTGATTTGGGAGCAGGGCAAAGGGCCGGACGTGGTGATTGAGCTTCTTTCTCCCAGCACTGCCCAGGAGGATAAAACAAGCAAAAAGCAACTTTATGAGCAGATTATCCGGGTGCCGGAGTACTTTTGGTTTGACCCGTTTGATCCAGAAGACTGGGCGGGGTTTCGGCTAAGGGGCGGCCGCTATGAGCCAATTCAAGAGGATGCCGAGGGTTGCTTGCCGAGCGAGGTTTTGGGATTGTACCTAGTGAAGTGGGAGGGCAGGTTTCGGGACATCGAGGCCACCTGGATTCGCTGGGCCACTGCTGCTGGGGAACTGGTACCCACCGAGGCCAACTGGAGCGGCAAAGGGCTGAGCAGGCCGAACAACGGGCAGGGCGCCTGGCCCGGAAGCTACGAGAGCTAGGGGTAGATCCAGACGCCCTGTAGACAGCCAAGTAACTCAAGACAACAGATGGATCCCTAGGAGGCCAACAGCAACACAGGTAGCTTTTGAATAGCAGGCCGTAATCCCTTGGGAAAGCGCTCCCGCTTCAAGGGATAGCGATAGTTGAGTTGGGGAATAAGTCTCTCCCATTGATAGGGGTTCAAGCCAGCTACCACTGAACAGAACGGCTCTCTACTGAGCTCTAACCCCTCTTCCATGAGCCTGAGAGCTATGTTGCCTGCAGCTATCTCCAGAGTTTGATTGGCCAGTTGCGGATCCGGATCCCCTAGGAAGATCAGAGCAAAGTCTTCTGGCTGAGGACTGTGCAGAATTGGCTCCAGCAAGCCCTCCAGTTCTTGGATAAGCTGCTCTGTCTCCATTTCCCAGTAGGGGAAAAGGCCCACGTTGATCTCGCTCAGGCGGATCCCTTGTGGTTTGGAGGTTTCTGTTAGGCTATCTCTCATCACTACCAGGTTTTCTGAAGGACTTAACCACGCGGGACTAGGCCATTCTTGCAGCTCTAAGCTATCGATCTTCCAACCATAGGGCTCAGCTACACTGTGCAGCCGAAAGAAAACTCCAACTTCCTGCTCAAAGTCATGGACAGCCTTTGCGCATCCTTGCCAGTCTTGATAGTCATCGACCTGGATAAACCCTCTGGGATGAACTTGATGATAGAGATGACGCAAAATATCCATCGTTGACTGATACCAGTCAGCATCTGCATGCAGCAGAGCAACCTCACCCACTTGCTCTCGATAGGCAGGCAAGGTGTCAGCAAACAGCCCTGGCACGGGGACAATGAGATCCCAAACTCCCAGTTCCTTGGCAACCACCTCTAAGTTCTCCGAAATGGGTGCTGCTAAGGCACCGGATCCAAAACCCGTATCGTTGGCACCAGCTCCTCGATAATCTCGATCCACCTCTGTTGGATCAGGCATACCTGAGAAGGTATCGAAAGCATATAGCTTGCGAGGTCGACGGCTGTAGTTCTTAATCACCCAGGCCAGCAAAGCTGAGCTTCCACCCCTGCAAACACCACATTCTACAAAGTTCCCAGGAATGTCTTCTTCACAAACCTGCTTAGCCAGTGAATAAAGGCTCCAAAGACCCTCAAAGCTCAGCAAGGTAAAAGATTTAACTTTCTCTAGCACCCTAGACAACTCAAGGTTACAGACCGGATAGTCCTTGAGGTGCTCTGGCAATGTCCAATTCACAGCAGGGTCTGGAATATGCTCAACGGGCTTGACATTGCCTCGCCAGGCCACTCCCATAATTTGCATGGTCTGGTAAATCATCGTGTTCCAGCCCCTGTCTCTCAAGTAATTCAAACCTTCAGCCACATCCGGCGAGGCTAGATCATGAAACAGAATCAAGGCATCCTCAGCAGCATAGCGCTCTGCCACTTGAGCATCCTGCAAGGGAGCCGGCGAGTCATGATTCCCATCAATGTAAATTAAAGACCAGCGACAATCCTCTTGCTGGGCAATCTCCTCCACCTTCCCTGGGCTATAGCCAGGGTAGAGATTGACATTAGAGCGAACTCCAGCCAAGCGAAGAGATCGATCCACACTTCCATAAATCTGGGGATCGGCCAGAGCAGGATCTACCACATCGAGAATAACTCCTCCTGCCGCCAGGTGCGCAGTTGACCAACCTAGCCAACAGCCGATCTCTAGGGCGTTTTTTCCTTGTAGCTTAAGGGCAGTGTTATAAAGAATATGGGCTTCATCTCGACTGACAAAGCCAATACCAGGCTGGCGTTGATCTGCGTACCAAAGATGTGGAACTTCTTTCCGTAGATAAGGCCAGGGATGAGGCCCTGGATCGATAGCAGTCATTAGAGGGAAGCTGTAGTCGAGATATATTTTCTTTTGATTAGCTGATACATAGTCATACCTTCTGATTGGAGAAGAATGGCTTCTAGGATACCAAAGACTGGCTTCAACTTTGAAGCCATCGGTAGTATGAGCTACATGAGTTTTTCTATCCTTAGCTTGATGGGTAGTAATGTGTAGAATTCCTAAAGGGATGTAAGGCTTCCAAGGCTCAACCCAGAGCTTTCTTTTTGGATCCCATAGAGGTAGTTTACTATGAACTGTCCAGTTACAAAACAATGGTAAAATTTGAACGTTATCTATCCCTAAGTCATTATAAATAAATAGCCAGGTTTAGAGAACACTGATCTGAGAAAGATAGATCGCGGCTCATAGAGATAGCTTGGCTCAGTCTGTTTTTCCATGCTACCCAGTGAATACTGGAATTACTTCCAGAGAATACACCATCATTTAGAATTGGTCTTATGTATATGTGGTTATATACATCTCCAAAGTACTTGATGTATCCCGAGAGGTGAAAAGCTTGATGCGAAAATGGATAGGGATCGAAGAGAGTATTTAGCAACTCAGGAACAACTGCAAGGTTTTTGTATCTTGCTCCCAGGGTAAGAAGCTCAATTGCAGACCAGTCTTGCACCCAAGCATCTGCATCAATCCAAATATAAACTTCATAGCCTGGAAAGTATTCAGGAAGGAAAGGCCTACAAACTAGTGCCTTGAGATACTTGGGTTGTCTATCAATGTCGGGAATATCATAGTTCCAATCTGGCTCAACAATGTGGTCAACGTACTGACCTATCCATTGCAACTGCTCCGGTGTACAGCCTACATCCAAGAATCCAATATCTACAGAGTGCCCCTGAGGTTTCTCTCGAATAGAGAGAATGGTCCCCTGAACCAATTCAAAAAACTTGCTGTCAGCAGCCGTAACGATAATGGTTGAGTTCATAACCTTAAGTCTCCTCTCCAAGACTTGAATTGTTGTCGACAAAGCAAGCCCTGCTTAGATAGCAAAGGACTCCTCTGTGGCCTGCTACAACTTCTCCCTGCCAGAGGAGATGGGTAGGATCCAACATCTGGTCAATCTGCTTGCGGTCTTGTTCTAAGCAAAACTCCACATAGATGACCTTGATGTCTTCGAGCTGCTCTTGCAAGCTGGTCAACACCTCCA
>NZ_JANSIO010000347.1:0-1235 GCF_047462195.1 Synechococcus sp. R3-13
CGGGAGGCTGTCCAGGCCCTCATTACCGACTATACCTTCCCGGCCATCCAGGCCAACGCCCTCTACGAGCAGCGCTACCCCCTTTCCACGGCCCTGGCCCGACCCCTGATTGCCAAGCTGCTGGTGGAAGTGGCGGAAGAGGTGGGCGCCGATGCGGTGGCCCACGGCTGCACCGGCAAAGGCAACGACCAGGTGCGCTTTGATCTGGCTATTGCTGCTTTAAATCCCCAGCTCAAAGTGTTGGCCCCTGCCCGCGAGTGGGGGATGACCCGCGAGGAGACCATTGCCTATGGGGAGCGCTACGGGATCCCCATGCCCGTGCAGAAGTCCAGCCCCTACAGCATCGACCTCAACATTTTGGGCCGCAGCGCTGAAGCCGGCATCCTAGAAGATGCCGACCGGGAGCCGCCGGAGGAAGTGTATGCCCTCACCCGGCCTATTTCCCAGACACCCGACGAGCCCGCCTACGTGGAGATTGAGTTCGAGCAAGGGATCCCTGTCGGGCTGGATGGGCAGCGCCTTGGCCCCAAAGCCCTCTTCGAGCAGCTCAACTCCTTAGCTGGCCTGCATGGGGTGGGCCGCATCGACATGATTGAAAACCGCCTAGTGGGGATCAAGTCGCGGGAGATCTACGAGTGCCCTGCTCTAATGGTCTTGATCCAAGCCCACCGCGAGCTGGAAAGCCTCACCCTCACCCGCGATGTCATCCATTACAAGTACGGCATCGAGACCACCTACAGCCAGTTGATCTACAACGGCCTTTGGTACTCGCCGCTGCGGGAGGCTCTGGACGCCTTTATCCGCGCCACCCAGAAAAGCGTCACCGGTGTCGTGCGGATGCGGTTGCACAAGGGCCAGGCGGTCTGTGTGGGCCGTCGCTCTCCTTATTCCCTCTACAACCCCGAGCTGGCCACCTACGGGGAAGGGGATCAATTCGACCACCGCGCCGCCGAAGGCTTTATCTACATCTGGGGCCTGCCCACCCGTGTCTGGGCCCAGGTGCACCGGGGCCACGACTCCCATCCTGGCCTCAGTGGTGATTAAGCACTCCTGCGTGGTCGTTTAGAGGCTTTTGAGGTTCTCAATGGAGCAACAATGGGCTCTCTTCTCCGGATTGCCTGAGCAGATTGGTGGGCCTTTGGCTAGCCTGTCGGAGTCGAAATCAACATAGTGATTCTCAGGTTAAGGTGAGACCCCTGGGCCATTGATCGCGCCAGCGGGACGGAGTCCTTGAA
>NZ_JANSIO010000347.1:1245-3111 GCF_047462195.1 Synechococcus sp. R3-13
GTCAACATTTTAGGTGTGGGTACAGCGGCCTAGTTTGAGTCGAAATGACCATAAACACCCTGAAAGCCTGCTGATGAACACCGACTGCCTTTGGGTTACTACAGTGGAGCACATCGTGCTGCCTATGATCAACGTTGGTTACATCCAGTTACTCCGCGAATACAAGGGCTTAAGCCAGGCCGATCTGGCTAACAAAGTTGGGCTGCCCCTGCAGGCCATTGCGGCCTGTGAGAAAGGGGAGTGCATGCCCTCCATTGGTCAGTTGGCTGCTGTTGCCCGTGCGCTGGGGGTGCCGCTTGAGGTCTTCTTCGAACAAAATGCCGCTTGTCCCCCACCGCCCGACTGTGATGGTCAGGCCAAGTCCAAGGGATCCATCCCACCAGCGCAGACGGAACCGACTCTGTTATTTAGAGCAGATGACCCAAAAGTTCTCACCCCCGCGCTCAAAGCTCTGGTGCTTAAGCGAGCCCTAGCCTATGCCGAGATCGAGGAGGAGATTGGTGAGGTTGCTGTGTCACCGCCCCAAATGCCGGTGGAGACCTATGATCCACATGCAGTGGAGCGCTACGCTGGGGACGTGCGAGACTTTCTAGGGGTAGAACATGCTCCTCTGGGAGATGTCATTGCCCGACTTGAGGAGCGCGGTTTGAAGATCCTCCTGACCCCCCTGCCAGCCCGTGTCAGTGGGCTCTCAGCTTACACCGAGTCGCTTGGAGCAGTTATCGTCGTCAACGACAATCACCCTGTTGAACGGCAGTTTTTCACCGCTCTACACGAGTTGGCTCACCTCATCTGCCATCGCCAGGACTTCGCGCACCCAGAAAAGGCTGTGGATGGCAAGCTGTTCGTGACAGCGGTGCGGAGCACTAGGGAGAAACTCGCCAACCATTTGGCCGGGGCAGTGCTGCTGCCGCGTGACGTCCTTGAGCGAGAACTTCAGGCATTCCGCCACCGCTGGGTTCCTGAGGCCATGCTGCTTGACCTCAAGCTCCGCTACGGCGTCAGCATGCGAACTGTCCTGGTGCGAGCCGCTCAAATTGGTATCATTTCTCGCAAGCAATGTGGCCAACAGATCGGTGTACTGAACAAGAAATACGGAAAATACAAAGAGCCGCTTGAGCTACGGCGCGAGTTTTACAACCCGGCTTGGCAGAACGACCAGAGCCAACTGCCCAAATCCCGCCTTGAGCGGCTGGTGTTTCAGGCTCTCTCCCTTGAGGTTGTGAGCGCTTCCCGAGCTGCAGAAGTGCTGGGGGTTTCAATGGAGTATATCCGCAAGCGAGCTTCGTTTTGGTGGTCGAACGGCGCAAGTGCTCTTTAGCAGCCCCTAATGACCTTGCTTTCTGACGCCAACATCCTCATTGACTTCGCCAAGGTTGGGGGGCTGGAATCCTTAGCGAGGTTGGCAAGTCTGGAGGTGCTTGACGTGGTACTGGCAGAAGTCGATGACCCTTGCAAGTCCCAGGTTCTTGCTTTGGGCGTGCAGGTTGTCCAGGTGCAGGAAACGTGGCTTCCAGAGGCAATGGTTCTGAAGAAAAGTGGGTTGTCGATAGCTGACGCATTGTGTCTTCACTACTGCCGTACCAGCAGCTCTACGCTCCTCTCCAACGATGGCCGGTTGCGCAGAGCTTGCGCGGAGAGCGGCGTTGCCGTCCACGGCAGCCTTTGAGTAGTGTGTGAGCTCTATAACCAAAAGGTTTGTCTGCCGGAGGTACTGTGCAACTGGCTGGATCGCTGGGAGAAGGAGTTGAAAGCTCGCCTCCCTGCTGACGAGTTGGCCCAGGTGCGACAGGTTTTAGGATGTATCTCAGGTTCGTAGCGCCAGCACCCACCCTCAAGTCCCGGCAGTCCAGGTGTTGCCGTACT
>NZ_JANSIO010000348.1:0-3514 GCF_047462195.1 Synechococcus sp. R3-13
GGGGATCCCTGTCCCAGGCTCAGCCCAATGCCCGGATCCCTGATTCGACAACTCCGCCGCTGTTGGCCCAGGCCACCCCTGCACCGACCACCCTGCCAGAGCAGATTAGGGAGCTGGAGGCGCAAATCGAAGCTGCCCGCCAGCGGGGGGATCAGGCAGAGGTGGAGCGGCTACAGGCCGAACTTCGGGCTCTCCAGCAGGAAGGCACGCCGATCTTTAACCTGCAACAGGTCACCGTAACCGGTACTCGCACCGAGCGCACCTTGGCCGACTCGCCCGCCAGCATTACCGTCATCGACCGGGAGCGGTTGCGGCGGGAGCTGGTTCAAAACATTCAGGATCTGGTGCGCTACGAGCCGGGGGTGAGCGTGCGGCGCAGCGTTCGCTACGGCCTGCAGGACTTCAACATCCGCGGCCTCGACGCCAACCGGGTGTTGATCCAGGTGGATGGGATCCGCCAGCCGGAGCGATTTTCCTTCGGCCCCTTCACCATTGGCCGGGATACCTTTGAGCTGGAGACCCTGAAAACTGTAGAAATTATCCGCGGCCCCGCCTCCACCCTCTACGGCAGCGACGCGCTGGGGGGTGTGGTGACCTATACCACCCTGGATCCAGCCGATCTGCTGGGGGAACGGGACAGCCATGTGGGCCTGTCCAGCCAGTACGACAGCAAAAACCAAGGGTACGTCAACACCCTCAGCTTGGCGGGTCGGCAGGATAACTTAGAGGCCCTGCTCATCTACACTCGCCGCGACGCCGGAGAGCCGGATATCCAGGCGGATCCCAGTTTCAAGGATCGGCAGACGGTGGAGGGAGACAATGTTCTGGCCAAGCTGGTCTATCGCTTCAGTCCCTTTGACAGCCTCACCCTGACGGCGGAATACTTCCACAACCGCACCACCACCACCTTTTCGCCCCGCAACCTGGATCCCGGCGTCCGCCTTTTCAGGGAGACCATTGAGACCGAGCGCAGCCGCCTCAGCTTGGAATATCGCTACGCCAACCCCGATACCCCCGCTTTTGAGCTGGCCACCGTCCAGATCTACTACCAGCCGGCCCGCACCCAGGAGCCCAGCGTGGAAGAACGCACCCTCACGGTACAAGATCGGCCCGTGCCTGTGCGTCGGGATACCTTCAACGAGCTGGTCAGCAACATTCTGGGAGCCAGCGTACAGGCCCAGAGCCGCTTCCAAACCGGGGATCTCTCCCACCGCTTGGTGTATGGAATGGAGATCTCCACCACCCGCAACGAACGTCCCCGCAACCGCTTCCAAACCAACCTGCTGACCGGGGCAGTCACCCAAAACATCCCCCCGGACACTTTTCCCACCAAAGATTTTCCCGACTCCGATACCGTGCGCTTTGGGCTGTATTTGCAAGATGAGATCGACTTTGGGGGCGGCAACTTTACCCTCATCCCCGGCATCCGCTACGACACCTACCGCCTCACCCCCAGCCCTGACGAAGCCTTCTTGAAAAGTGGGGCAGAAGCCGCCAGCCTGTTTGCCGATGCCATTTCTCCCAAGGTGGGCCTGGTGTGGAGGATTAACCCCAACCTCACCTTTACGGCCCAGTACAACACCGGTTTTCGGGCCCCTCAGTACAACGAAATCAACAGCGGCTTCACCAACCTGGTCAGCGGTCAACCCGGAGGCGGCGGATCCCTTGGCGTTTTTCCGTTCCCGCCCCTTTTGGAATCGGTTGCAAGCCGTCCAAACTGGGAAAGTTTATGGATTTGACTACTACGGCTTGGTCAATCCCGGTAGCTTGGAGAAAATTAGAGTTGCCTGCGAGCAGTTAGCCCGCATTTTTTGAACGGACTTGGAGTGTCTCTCTAGTCCAAGCTATAGCGGGTCAGGCGCTGCACTTGCTCGGGAGCAAGGCCAAGCTCTTGGGCAATCTGAGCCGACACCTGGTCTGGATCCAGTTGTGGAAATTCAAATTCCAGCTTGCGCAGGTGGGGATTGGTGGTAGTCACCTCCACCTTGGTGTAGCCACGGGAGCGGCGGATCTCCGCCTGAATGGAAAGAATATCCAGAGCCAAGGTGGCTTGTTGCTGGCTGCGAATCGCCAAAGGTTGCTCTAGCCGGCGAGGACGGCTCAGCGCTTGGCCCGTCACCCACTCTCCCCCCGCCACAAAAAGAAGCCCTGCCAAGGGCAGCACCAGCCAAAAATCAAACCCTAGATCTTGCCACCGATGGATTTTGGGCCACCCCACCGTTGTTCTCTCCCTTGCAGAGGGCTATTTCCGTGATCCATCCTAGCCTGGGCAGTGGGAACTGGCCGTCTTGGTCAACGGCGCACAGGACGATGCGAATTTTGCTGGTGGAGGACGACCCGGAACAGTTGGAGCCTTTACAGGCTGCCCTGTCCAAGTGCGGCCACGTGGTTGACTGTGCCAAGGAAGGGGAGATGGCTGCCTGGCTGATGGAGGAGAAAGCCTATGATCTCCTGATTTTGGATTGGATGCTGCCGGGGCCAAGCGGGATCCAGCTCTGTCGGCAATACCGCCAATCGGGGGGATGTGCGCCGGTGCTGATGTTAACTGCCAAAGACGCAACATCGGATGTGGTGCAGGGGTTGGATGCAGGGGCGGACGACTATTTGGTCAAGCCGGTGGATCTGGTGGAGCTGCTGGCACGGGTGCGGGCTTTGGGACGCCGTTCCCCCCAATGGCAAGGAGACAGCCTCAGCCTGGGATCCCTGCACTTGCACTTGGCCAGCCTGACCCTAGAGCGGCAGGGGAGGCAGGTACAGCTTTCGGGCAAGGAGTTTCAATTGATGGAATACCTGATACGCCATCCCAACCAGGTGCTCAGTCGGGGCCAGATCGAGCAGGCGGTGTGGGAATGGGGCTGTGAGCCGGAGAGCAATGCCGTGGCTGCGTTGGTGCGGCGGTTGCGGCTACGGTTAAAAGAGGTGGAGGCCCAAGATTGGCTGGAATCGGTGTATGGCCAGGGGTACCGGCTGCGCATAGCCTCTCCAGAAGAGAACCCATGAAAGCAGTTTCTAGGGGGTGGCGATGGAGGTGAAAAGAGCTGAACACAAGCATTCTCTCCCATGGCTGGGCTGGAACTGGGTTTCCCTGGCACACCCCCTTCAGCCGCACCTGGGGCAGAAGGCTGCGACAAGAGGGACGGGATCCCTGGTGTTTCACCACAGCCGCCGTCGCTTGGCCCGCAGCTTTGCCGGGGTCATGGGGGGGATCCTGCTGGTGTTTGCCGCCGTCTTCTACCGCTTGGAAGTGGAGAACCAGTTGCAGGCTTTTGACGAGGAGCTGCAGGTTCAGGCCGGGATCATGGCGGCAGCCATTAAGTACGAGCTGCGCCAGGGGCAGTGGCGGTTGGTGTTGAACGAGGTGCCCTTTTTGGGGGGGAAAACCCAACCCCTCGACCATCACTTGGCCTATGTGCGCTGGTTCGATCCTGCTCCCGGCACCGGAAGGGAAAGCTTGGGATCCCTGCGCCAGTACACGGGATCCCGGCCTCCTCTGGAGCTGTTTGACTTGGATGGC
>NZ_JANSIO010000349.1:0-1830 GCF_047462195.1 Synechococcus sp. R3-13
TCTATCCTAACATAAGATCAACACGACCTAGAGCGGGCCAATTTTACCGCCTCAGATCTACGGGGATCCAGCTTTAGCCAGGCTCTGGGGGACTACAGCAACTTTACCGCCGCCAAACTGGACAAAAGCAGCTTTCAGGGGGGCCGTTTCAGCCATTCCATCTTTCGCGAAGCCAGCTTGGTGGCTGCTAATCTGGCGGAGGGGAACTTTTTTGCCGCCGACTTCCGCCAGGCCAACCTATCTCGCTGCAACCTCTCCCAGGCTGCCTTGGTGAGTTGCCAGCTTCAGTTTGCCAACCTAGAACAAGCCATTTTGGTGGGGGCCAACCTACGGGACGCTCAGATTGAAAACACGCTCTTCAGTGGAGCCGATTTTACCGATGCCAAGCTCTCCGATGAGACGCGCAAGCTCTTAATCGAGCGGGCCAGCGGCACCAACGAGCTTACCCAACGGGATACCCTCAACACCTTGCTGGCGGGATTGCAACCCAAGTCCCGTAAGCTTTTTGGCTTGCTGTGAGGTTGGAGCCGTCAAGGACAACCGGGCTAAAGAGAAAACTCAAAACTGGTTGAGGTCGATCCCGGCTTCCCGGGCCATGGCTCCTATCCCTTTGGCCTTGAGAGTCTTCAAGGCTTTGGTGGAAAGGCGCAGACGAACAAACCGCTTACCCTCTTCCCACCAGATGCGCTTCCACTGCAAATTGACTTCCTGCAGGCGCTTGGTGCGCCGGTGGGAGTGGGAGATGGCAAAAGCGTTGTTGCGTTTCTTGTTGGTTAGTTGGCAGCGACGCGCCATGGGATCAAAGCAAACTCAGCCTAGCTATCGTAAGGCATCTTTTTGTTGGGCAGCAAGCTGAAGTTGACCTTGCAACTGGGCTAGCTCTGCCTTCAGTCGGTCAAAGGTTTGTTGGCAGTGGTTAACGCTTTTTAGGGGCAGCTCTTCATTTTTGGCAATGCAGGTCACCTGTACAGAGCCGTCGGCAGCCTGGAGGGTGCGATCCACAAACACTTCCACCGTCACCAGTTTGGTGTAGGGATTTTTTCCGGGAGGCTCACCGGCCACCCAATAATCAAGGCTGCTGTGGAGGATATTGAGTTGGCAGCGCTCCAAAACGGCGCGGATCGACTCGCTTAGCTGCTCGGCTGAGCCCACAAGCTGGGTAACGCAGGAGTATCGAGCCATAGGACAAGCAAGTCACCACGGTTATCCTACCATTAAGTTTTCGGCTCCTGCAGCCAAAGGCGAACCGGCAGAATTGCGCTCAAGAGTACTCTACACCGGCTCGGTTAGCCCTGCTGCGAGGAGGTGAATTACGTTAGAACATGAACAACTCCCAGGAGAGTTGCCATGTTTAGGGTCTCCTGTTTGGCTCATTCTCTTTTGCTACTGGGATCCCTGGGCCTGGGTTGGATAGGCGTGTCTTTTGCCCACGCGCAGCCCTTTCAGGCGGGCGACCTGGATGGGGATGGCCGTTTGACGGTGCAGGATCTCAACCTGTTGGGGGCTTACTTGCGGGGAGAACGGGGATTGACCGACGACCAGATCCGAGCTGCCGATGTCGACCAGGATGGACGGATCACAGAAGCCGACTGGCAAGTGTTGCAGCAGCGCATTCAGGCAGCAACGGATGTGCCCACAGGACAGGTGCAGTTGGATTCCGCCTATTCGGGACAGGTGGTGGATCGGCTGACAGGGCAGCCCTTGGCCGGGGCGGAGGTGGCCATTCCGGGGGCGGGTATTTCGGTGCGCACCGATGCCCAGGGTCGGTTTCGCCTGCCAGGGCCGCTGCCGGCAGAAGAAATTTTGGTGGCGCGGCTGGAAAATTACTTG